>JAHAZA010000065.1 GCA_018385415.1 Treponema sp.
GTCAAGACCGCTGATGGTTTTAAAACAGGTCCAGGCTTTCATCATTTCTGCTGCGTTTGGATTCATGATGGCGGCACTTAAACCGTTCTGCATTGCCATTGTAAAGAAGATTGAAGTAATGTGCTCGCGAAGTGGAAGACCGAATGAAACGTTTGATACTCCAAGAATTGTAAGACCTTTTCTGACTTCTTTTACATATTTTACTGTTGCAAGAGTTGCAACGGCAGCTTGATCGTCAGCGCTGACAGTCATTGCCAATGGGTCAATCATAACATCGCAAGGATCGATTCCATATTCTGCTGCTGTGTTGTAAAGCTTTTCTACGATTTTAATTCTTTCTTCTGCTGTCGGTGGAATTCCCTGTTCGTCTAAGGCAAGGGCTACAACTATACCGCCGTATTTTTTTACGAGAGGAAATACTTCTTTCATTACTTCCTGTTTCCCGTTAACGGAATTGATCAAAGGTTTTCCGTTGTAAAGGCGGAGGGCTTTTTCCATAGTGACTGGATCTGAAGTGTCGATCTGAAGCGGAAGGTCAGTTACAGCCTGAAGCTCTTTGATTACAGTCTGCATCATCTGACATTCATCAATTTCAGGAAGTCCTACATTTACATCCAGAACCTGGGCACCTTTTTCTTCCTGAGTGATTCCTTCGTTGAGAATGTATGAAATGTCATTTGAAACAAGTGCGGCTTTTAATTTTTTCTTTCCTGTAGGATTGATGCGTTCGCCGATAAGAATCGGAGCTTTGCCGAATTCTACGATTTTTGTTCCAGAAGTGATTACGGATTTTCTTGTCTTTGGCTGAATGGAATTTATTTCGCCCTTGATTGCATTTGTATTATCTACAAGTTTTTTGATGTAAGAAGGATTTGTTCCACAGCAGCCGCCTACTATCATTGCTCCTTCTTTTACAAAGCCTGCAACAAGCTGTGCAAATTCATTGTCATCAACATCGTAAACTGTCTGCCCGTTTATGCTTCTAGGAAGTCCTGCATTTGGTTTTACGAGAACCGGTAAAGTTGTTGACGAAAGAAGACGCTTTACAATTGGCTTCATCTGAACCGGACCAAGGCTGCAGTTCATTCCAAGTGCATCAACTCCAAGCCCTTCCATTACAGCACCAACTATTTCCGGGCTTGAACCTGTAAGGGATTTGTGACCTTCATCGTAAACAGTAGAAACAATGATTGGAACATCAGCTCCTGTTTCTTCACGGGCTTCTTTTGCCGCAATAACTGCAGCCTTTGCTTCATAAAGATCGTTGATTGTTTCAATAAGAATTAAATCAGGATTACATTTTAATCCCATAAGGAATGTTGTTTTAAAAAGAGTAACTGCATCTTCAAACTCAAGATCTCCCAACGGCTTTAAAAGCTTTCCACAGGAACCGATATCAAGTGCAATAAATCGTGGAACAGAAATTCCCCGTTCCTCATCTTTTTCATAAATGCGGCGACGTGCTTCTTTTGCATTTTCAACAGCAGCCGTTACAATCTGTTCGAGAGAGTAAGAACCGTCTTTACCCGTAAACTTTGTGCTGAAGGCGCCGAATGAGTTTGTGTTTACAATGTTTGAGCCTGCAAGAAAATAGTTGTAGTTAAGCTGAACAATTTCTTCAGGCTTTTCGATGTTCCAGTTTTCAGGGAGTTCACCTGGCTTTAAGCCGCGAGCTTGTAAAACAGAACCTGTTCCACCATCAAAAAATAAAACTTCTTTTCCAAGATAGTCGCGGATGTTGTATTTGTTTTCAGTGTTCATTTTACACCTCGTTTAATTTTTTAATTCCGATAAAAGCTGTGACAGATTTTTCAGGTGACATTATAAGTGAATTATTCAATGTCAGGGCAAGATTTTTCTGGCACTGCAAAAGTTCAAAAAAAGTTTTCTGCATTTCAAGAGGAATGTCACCGTAACCGGGAGAAAATCTTGGACACAAGATATTCCCTTCTTTGCTTTCTGCTTCAGATAAAAACTCCATAAGACAGTCGCAGTATTTTTCGATAAACATTGCACCGCTTGCCTGAAGCATAACAGCTTTTGCCGCATTTATTCTTGAAGCCTTCTGAATTGCTTTATCAACTGCAGGTCCCAAGGTTGCTGAAAAAAGATATATAGCATTGCAATCCTTTAAGTTTAGTCCCAGAAAGTGTGATGAAAAATTTACATTAGCAAAACTGATGTCATAAAGACTTTTTCCGTCGTAAGTGATCTGATCGCTTTCTGTAATTTTAAGCGGGAATCTTATATAAACGCTTCGTGGATTCATTGCTTCACGGATTTCTTTTACAGAATCTTCTGAAAGTTTTGAAAGCTGCTGGTCAGGAGAAAAATTATCTTTTCCGAGAATTCCTGCATAGCGATAAACTTCGTTTAGGTCTGATTCCAGATGTGAGGATAAAATTCTATGCTGAAAAATAGTTTCGTTTTTGATTTCGCTTGCTAAATCTGACATTGAAATTACAGGTTTTTGTTATCAACAATGCTTGAAAGATTTTCAAGAATCTTTTGTGCAACTTCAGGCTTATTCATTGAATAAACGTGAATGTGATTGATTCCATTTGCAATCAGGTCGATGATCTGATCTGTTGCGTATGCGATTCCTGCCTGTGCCATTGCTTCTTTGTCATCACCGAAGCGGTCAACGATTGAAAGGAAACGTGGTGGCATGATTGTGCCTGAAAGTTTAATTGCACGTTCTACCTGTTTTGCATTTGTAATCGGCATGATTCCAGGAATGATAGGACAGAAAATTCCTTTTTCGCGAGTTTTATAAAGGAACTTGTAGTGAATATTGTTGTCGAAGAACATCTGGGTTGTAAGATACTGACAGCCTGCATCAATTTTCTTTTTAAGGTTGTCGATGTCTTCAACTGAGTTTGCAGAATCAGGGTGGCCTTCAGGATAACATGCACCACCGATACAGAAACCGCCAAAGTCAGAAATTTCTTTTGCAAGATCTGATGCGTAATGGTAATCAAGGTTATCCATTTCAAACCCTTCAGGAATGTCTCCGCGAAGTGCCAGAATATTTTCGATACCAGCTTCCTTTAATTTTATAAGCTGCTGGTGAACAAGGTCATGAGTTGAAGAAATACATGAAAGGTGAGCGATTGCAGTAACGCCTTTGTCGCACTGAATGTGCTTTGCAATGTTTACAGTGTGGGAACTAGTTCCGCCACCAGCACCATAAGTTACCGACATGTATGAAGGTTTCAAATCAGCAATTTTTTCAACAGCCTGTTCAACCGATGCATAAACTGCGTCAGTCTTAGGAGGAAAAACCTCGAGAGAAATTGTTGGTTTTGGTGAATTCAATATATCGATGACTTTCATATTCTAATATGTCCTATGTTTTTTTCCTGCGTTCCGCATTTTTTTGTTATATATGATTCAATATTAAAATGTCGTTACTATAGGAAATAATAGAATATTTTTCTGTTTCTTGCAATTCACTGACCATTAGACTATAGTTATAGGTATGAAAAAATGTGGTGCTTTCTTAGTCATAATTTTTACTGCAATCTCAATTTTTACTGGATGTAGAGAGAAGAAAGTTGATACAAATGGTATTAACCGCATCGTTTCTCTTGGACCTTCAGCTACAGAAATCCTTTTTGCTATTGGTGCTGACAAACAGCTTGTTGCTTGTACAGATTTCTGTGATTATCCGGCAGAGGCTAAGACAAAAGCTTCAGTGGGAGGTTTTGCTGCTAACAATATCAGTTTGGAATCCATTATCTCCTATGAGCCTGATCTGGTTTATCTTTTTTCTGGAATGCATGACAGCCTTATAAAGCCACTGCAAGATATGGGAATCAGTGTATATGTTTCGAAGGCTGCGTCTGTAGATGATGTTAAAAAAGAAATAATTGAAATAGGAACTATCACCGGCCATTCAGCAGAAGCAGAAGATGTTGTGAAGGAAATGAATTTATTGCTTGCGGAAGCCAGAAATAAAAGTGCAGAAGCAAAAAAGAATGGCAGCAGTCCTTTGATTTACTGGCAGGTATGGGATGACCCATTAATGACAGCCGGAAAAAATTCCTTTATCAATGATATCATTACCCTTGCAGGTGGAATTAATATTTTTGGCGAGGAAAATTCCGATTACCCTATTATCAGTGATGAAGCGGTAATTGCAGCAAAACCTCAGTTTATTTTTATTTCAAAAGCTTCTGATAACTACAGTGTAACAAATAATAAAATCATGTTTTATGCAATGAAAAAAGATTCAGGTGCTTCTGTTCATTATGTAAATGATGATAAATTTTCCAGACCTGGACCACGCTGTGCAGAAGCTGTTCAAGATCTTACAAAAATATTATACGGATTGCCCAGATAATAATGCATACTAAAGCTAAAACTGTAATTGTAATATTTACACCTCTTTTAATTCTGACTTTGCTGGCCTTGTTTGCAATCACTTTAGGGACAAAATTTATTTCACCGTTTTCAATTTTTAAAGGCGACCTTTCAACAGTTGATTATATAATCGTAACAAAAATCCGTATTCCAAGAATTTTGAGTTCTATTCTTTGCGGAGCACTACTTGGTGGAACTGGTGCAGTTTTTCAAGGTTTTTTCAGAAACCCGCTGGCTGATTCGGGCATTATAGGAATTTCTTCTGGCGCGACCTTTGGTGCAGTATTAAGCGGCCTTATTCCGTTGGGAACTTTTGCGTTAGTTTCAGAGATATCATTGTTTGCTTTTTCAGGGGCTTTGCTAAGTGCCTTTTTTGTTTATCTGATTTCAAAAATTTTCAGGGAACGATCAAGTGTTACGCTGCTGCTTTCTGGAACTGCAATCGGAACATTCTTTTCTGCTGTTACCTCAATCATTATTTTGTCTCATGAAAAAGATCTTCATAGTTATTTTGCCTGGACCTGCGGAAGCTTCAATGCAAAAGGCTGGAATGAATTTCTTGTTTTTGTAATTCCGTCTTGTGTGGCTTTAGTCATGCTGGAATTGAGTGCGAAGCATCTGGATGTACTTGTATGCGGTGAACAGTCTGCAAAAGCCTTGGGGTTAAACTATAATTTTGTAAGAAACTGGATTTTGATTGCTGGTTCTCTTGCCTCTGCCTGCGCAGTGTGTGAAGGTGGAATTATTTCGTTTGTGGGGTTGATTGCACCGCATATTGTAAGAAAAATTAATGGTCCAAAACATAAAATACTTATTTTCGAAAGTATGATTTATGGAGCAGGATTAATGCTTGCTTCTGATACCCTTGCAAGAACTGTCATTGCGCCATCAGAAATTCCTGTTGGAATTATTACCTCCCTGGTTGGCGTTCCGTTTTTCCTTTTTGCACTTGTAAAAATGAATGGAGGAAAAAAATGACTTTAATCGAAAATTCCTCTTCTGTAGAAAATAGTGAAAAAAAGACATCAATTGAAGTTATAAATCTTTCCGCCTGGTATGGTAATAAGACGGTTTTCGACAACTTGAATTTTAAACTGGAATCGGGAACTTTTACAGCCTTGTGTGGAAAGAATGGTGCCGGAAAATCAACATTACTTTCACTGCTGGATGGAATCGTTCCTGACGGAATGAAATATTCCGGTGAAATTCTTGTAAATGGAAAAAATGTTTTTAAGTTAAAGAGAAGTGAAATTGCAAGACAAATTTCCTATCTTGTTCAAAGTGAAATGCCTGTATGGAATCTTACAGTAAAGGATTTTATAGAGACAGGACTTTATGCATCTGAAAGAATGAATAGCTCTTGCTGTGATAAAGCAGTTCTGGATGCATGCAAAACGCTGGGCATTGAAGGTTTCCTTTCGAAGAATATATTTAATATTTCAGGCGGAGAATTTCAGAAGTGCCGTCTTGCCCGATGCCTGGTTCAAAAAAACAGTATTTTCCTTTTTGACGAACCTGCAGAAAATCTGGACCTTCCATTTCAGCTTAAATTTTTGAAACAAATTAAAGATACTCAAAAAGAAAATACTGTGCTTTTTTCAATCCATGATATAAATACTGCAGCTTTATTTGCAGATCAGTTCATTCTCTTTTCAGAAAATAATGTAATAACCGGAACTTCAGAAACAATATTTGATGCTGCAGTTCTTGAAAAAGCATACAGTGCAGAGGCCAGAATATATTCCCATCCTGAATTTGCAAAACCTCAGGTCTGTTTTCTCATTGCAAAATGAGTGTTATAGGTATATAATTTCCACTACGAACTTTGCAAATTTTCAAATTTTGTCATTTTGACATAGATAGTACGTTTCTTAAGAAAGAAGGTAAGCATGGAAAAAACACTGCCAAGAATGCTGCGTGAAGTAAGTCAGAAATATCCTGACATTCCGGCACAGATGACAAGAATCTCTAAAGAAGGAGATTTCGAAACAGTTACATATAAAGAGCTTTACGATAACTCTCAGGCTTTTGCAGGCGGTCTGCTTGCTTTAGGTACTGTCCGTGGTGAAAAGGTTGGTCTTATTTCTGATAACCGCAAGGAATGGGAACAGGCTGATATGGGTATCATGACTATTGGTGCCTGCGATGTTCCACGTGGATGTGATGCAAGTGAAAAAGATTTAAAGTACATCCTTTCGTTTACAGAAGTTAAAACCTGTATCGTTGAGAACGAATTCCAGATTAGAAAGATTTTAAATGTTAAAGATGAAATTCCTACTTTAAAGCGCTTTATCATTTTTGAAGAACCAACAGAAAATGAAGTTAAGCTTTGTAAGGAAGCTAAGATAGATCTTCTTCGTTTCTACGATGTTGTTGAAGATGGAAAAAAATATAATGAAAAAAATCCTGGTAAAGTAGAGGCAGAAATTGAAGCTGGTCAGTGGGATGATATTGCTGCAATTATTTTCACTTCAGGTACAACAGGTGTTCCAAAAGGTGTAACACTTTCACACGGAAACTTTATTACACAACTTGATGAGCTTCAGGAACGTATTTATTTGAAGCCTGCTGAAAGAGCGATTTGTGTTCTTCCTGTATGGCATGTATTCCAGCGCCTTGTTGAATATGTAATTATTTCTCAGGCCGCAGTTCTCTGTTACTCAAAACCAATTGGAAGTATTCTTCTTCCTGATATGCTGGCACTTAATCCAACATTGCTTCCTGCAGTACCTCGTGTATTCGAAGCAGTTTATGAAGGAATTACAAAGAAAATGCGCCGCACTGGTGGTATTGTT
Organism: Treponema sp.; assembly: GCA_018385415.1. GTDB lineage: Bacteria > Spirochaetota > Spirochaetia > Treponematales > Treponemataceae > Treponema_D. The sequence goes on from JAHAZA010000065.1 coordinate 7,161, forward strand.
GAAGCGCTGTTTAATTTCTTTACAGCTATCGCAATCTGTCACAGCTGGATGGATCGCAAAATGTTCCGCAAGAACTTTATGACTCACAATGAGTTTACACCAGGTTACTGGTTGCTGTTCATTATTCCATGGCTTTTGCTTTATCCATGGAAGCTTTTAGGAAATGTTCTTGTTTTCAAAAAAGTTAAGGCAATGCTTGGTACAAACTTTAGAGCTGGCGTTGCAGGTGGTGGTGCATATCCAAAGGCAATCGATCAGTTCTTCTGGGCTTTGGAAATAAATGTAGTTGAAGGTTACGGCATGACAGAAACTGCACCTGTAGTTGCTGTTCGTCCAGTTGATGCTCCAATCTTTGGCTGTATCGGTACTCCTATCCGCGGTGTTTCTGCTCGTATTGTTGATATGGAAGGAAATGTTCTTAAACCAGGAAATAAAGGTGTACTTCAGATTAAAGGTGGCACTGTAATGAAAGGGTATTACAAACGACCTGAACTTACAGAAAAAGCTATTTCACCGGATGGCTGGCTTGATACAGGTGACCTTGCAATAGAAAGTATTCACGGTGAACTTAAGATTCTTGGCCGTGTAAAAGATACAATCGTTTTAACTGGCGGTGAAAACATTGAACCACTTCCACTTGAAGCTAAAATGCAGGAATCAAGATTTATTCAGACAGCTGTAGTTGTTGGACAGGATCAGAGAAATCTTGGTGCATTGATTCTTCCTAACCAGGAAGAGCTTGAATTGTGGGCAAATGAAAACAATATTTCATTCAAAGATTTTGAAGACCTTGTTAAAAAGCCAGAAGCATATAAGTTGATTGAAGATGAAATCAAAGAACTTATTAATGCTAAAAACGGTTTCAGAATGTTTGAAAAAATCGTTAAGTTCGCATTCCTTACAAAACCATTTGAAGTTGGTAAGGAACTTTCTGCTAAGCAGGAAATCATGCGTTATAAATTGACAGAAATTTACGAAAAGGAAATTAAAGGAATTTTCAAGGATTAAAGCAAGCTTAAAATGCATGGGAAGGGAGTTAGGACTGACGGAATTGTTCACTTTATGTGACGATTCTGACAGCCCTTTTTTTTGTAGCTTATTTTTTTATTATTCAATAATAATTGCTCCAGACTTAAAGTCTTTTTTTGGTTCCCGTTTTGGAAGTGAAACTTCAACTAAGTCCCCTGAGAATGTAAGCTGACCTTTTTTTGGAATGTACAATACAAGTCCCAGTCTGGAACATGCGTAAAATCCGATTTTTTCAGAAAGACGGATCGGGTCGCTTGCAATTCGAAGAAGTACAGTTTTATCTGATTTCTGTGCAGCACTTTCATTTTTTACAAGGCCTTTATTTTCTTCTGCTGCCGGTGTTGCAAATACAAAACTTAATACAACTCTTTCCTTAGGAATTTTTGCAGCTGCCGAAAGTTTCTGAAGCTTCTCCGGTGCATTCTTTACAGGAAAAGCAAAGTTGCACCATTTCCCTGTTCTGTTTGAATCAGCAGTTTTGTTCATGTGTGGGCCTTTCAATAAGCGGCCGTCCATTGGACAGGTTTCGCAATGAGAACATGGAGCTGTGATGGACATGTCTTTTCTGATGAATGTGTCGCGAAGAAGACTGATAAAACGTGCAGAGCGTGGAATGCCAGGTTCGATTACAAGATAGGAAGTTTTTTTATCGCCATATCGTGTTAAGTCTTCAGAATATTTCTTAGCAAGAAAATCCAGTGGTCGTGACTCTGACTGGAATACTTCGTTGAACATATTGGCACAGATTAAAAGCTTTGCCTTTCTTTTAATGGAAGTTCCCAGCTGACCTTTGACGCGGATGATCTTCCATTTGTTTTCCATTTCTTCAGATAATGTACGGGCTGAAACTGAAAGAAATAAATCTTCACCTAAAGAAAGTGCGGTAGGTGAAATATCAACGCAGTACCATGTAAGGTTTAATGCACGAAGTTCAGGTCGGCTTAACCACAAAGCAATGACTGCAGTTAAAGGTCCGCTTCCAAGGTCGATACATGCATCGCCATCTTTGATGTCTGCTTTCGAAAGATCGATGTTTGAAAAAAGACGAGTAAGGCGGACAAGATTCCACCACATGAAATATCGTGTATATGCAGAAAGAGTAACTTTTTCGTTCATGTATGCAGTACGGCGAGTGTCACGTTCGTCTGTCAGCTGGTGAGAAAGCTCTCTGATGTCGTCAGGAAGCTTTGAGAACTGCTTTGAGTTAAGTGGAAGTAATCCCTGAATGATTGTATCAAAATCTTTTAGAACTTCTTCAGCTTCCTTTGGAAGTTTTTTTGGATTGAAAAGTGATTCTTTTAGAATGTCTGCTGTTGTTTCGTTTTTTATCATTTATTTATTCCGGTATTTTTTAATTGTAAGAAGAATATCTGACAGTTCCTGTCTGAGTTCGTGAATGTCCTGCATGATATCAAAGTTTTCAGAAACAATCTGAGACTCGGCAATAATTTGGTCTCGGGCGCCTTCAATTGTAAATTTTTTTTCGTTAATGAGAAAGTTAAGGCGGTTGATCATGTCCACTTCCTTCTGAGAATAAACACGGCGCCCACCAAAATCCTTCTGGGGTGCAAAGCCCGGAATTACTTCTTCCCAGTAACGGAGTACATGAGATTTAATTCCTGTGAGTTCTTCAACTTGCCCAATGGAATAATTAGCCATTTATTCAGGATCCCTGTCTTCCCACTTTTTGCGGCTTGCTTTCATTTCAAGCTGAACTGGAATTTTATCAAAACCTAAATCTTCGCGGATACGATTCTTAAGGAACTGAACATATGTCAAAGGAACAACTTCAGGTCTTGTGGCAAAGATTGTAAAGCTAACAGGATTGACGCTTGTCTGAACCATGTAACGGATTTTGAAATTTGCAGTGCGGCTTGCTGGAGGTGGATATTTAAAAGTCCAGTCCTTAAGAGCGTTGTTCAATGCAGATGTAGAAACCTTTCTTGTAATCTGGTTGTAAAGTTCAAGGGCTGTATCAAGAAGAAGTTTGATTCCGTCGCCTTCAAGGGCGCTGATACAAATGATAGGTGAGTAGTTCATCTGACCGAACATGATGCGGATATTTTCTTCTGCTTTTTTAATTGCAGTGCGCCCTTTTTCCTGGGTGTCCCATTTGTTCAGTACAAAGATAATTCCACGGCCCTGTTCGTATGCAAGGGAACAGATTTTTTTATCCTGTTCTGCAAGTCCTTCTTGTGCATCAATCATGATGAATACGATGTCACATTCATCAAGAGTTTTGATTGCGCGGTTTACAGAATAGTATTCAACGTTTTCAGTAACCTTTGCTTTTCGTCTGATTCCTGCTGTGTCGAGAATCGTAAAGCTTCTGCCGTTGTAGGTAAAACTTCCTTCTACAACATCGCGGGTTGTTCCTGCGTAGTTTGAAACGATGGAACTTTCGGAATGAGTGAGGCGATTTGATAATGTTGATTTTCCAGTATTAGGCTTACCAAGAATTGCAACACGGATTGGTGTTGAATTGTTTCCGCTTTCTTCAACATTGGAAAAATCAAGACGGCTTATAAGTTTTTCCTGGAGCTCAGGAATTTTATCACCATGTTCGGCAGAGATAAAAAGCAATTCCTTAAATCCAAACTTCATGTAGTTCTGTGCAAAGTCCTGATTTTTTCCGCCTTCAGTTTTATTTACGGCAGCAATAACTTTGTTCCAATATGGACGGAGCTGCTGGATGAATTCTTCGTCTTCAGGTGTAATCTGGCTTGCTTCAAGAAGCAGAAGTATAACATCAGCCTTCTTGATTTTTTCAAGAGTTTTTTCAACTACCAGGTCATCCATTACCGCTTCCATTGTTCCGATGTCACGAGTAAGTTTGTATCCGCCAGTGTCCATTAAATGAACAGGCTTTCCCAGGATAAAACATTCCCCGTCAACAGGATCTCTTGTAACACCTGGAGTCGGATCTGTAATTGCGACACGTTTGTGCATGAAGCGGTTGAACAAAGTTGACTTGCCTACATTTGGACGACCTGCAATTACAATAAGAGGAAGATTGATGTATTTTTTTGAAGTATCAAATTTAAGCTTCTTTTCTTCAAGTTCTTTGTCGATGGCAGCCTGAATTGCTTTCTGTTCAGCAATAGCTTCGTCATAATCAACAGCTGATTTCTTTGATTTTGATACAATTGGTTTTGGTTTTGAAAAATCTGGTTTATTCTTTTTTTTAGTAGCCATAATATACCTGTGTCATAGTATATCGATTATTGAGATTCGTTTAAAGATTATTGAGGGATTTTGCAGAGATAGACTGTAATTCTGCAATTGAAATTGAAGAAAGCAGCTCTTTTATGTAAGGAATATTGTTGATACCCATACTCAAAGTTCTGATTCCCATTCCTGCGAGAATTAAAACGCTATCAGTTTTACCGGCCATTTCACCACATACTGAAACAGGAATTTTTTCTGACTCTGCAGCTTCAATGGTATGCTGAATAAGACGCAATACAGCAAGATGAAATTCGTTGTAAAGAGGTGACACAAGAAGGTTTTCGCGGTCAACACCTAATGTGTACTGAGTTAAGTCGTTTGTTCCAATTGAGAAGAAGTCTGAAATTTTTGCAAAGCAATCTGCTGTAATGCCTGCAGCTGCAGTTTCTACCATGATTCCCACAGGAACATCTTTATTAAATGGAATGCCTTCGTTTTCAAGTTCGGCTTGAACTTCGCTGATTAATTCCTTTGCTTTGACAACCTGTTCAGTTGTTGTAATCAAAGGCAACATGATTTTAAGATTGCCGTATACGCTGGCTCTGTATAATGCACGGAGCTGAGTTTTGAAAAGCTTTGGAAAATTCAATGTAAGGCGGATTGCACGAAGACCCATCAGTGGATTTTTTTCCTGAGAAGTAGGAAGCTCCAATGATGAAATGATTTTGTCACCACCGGCATCAAGTGTACGGATTGTGACAGGCTTATCTTTCATTGTTTCGAGCACAGTTCTATAAGCATCAAACTGTTCATCTTCTGTCATTACATGATTACGAAGAGTAGCTGTTGTTGTCTCCTGCATGAAAAGGAATTCAGTTCTGAAAAGTCCAATTCCGTCGGCTCCCTGGTCAAGAGCAAGCTTTGCTTCTTCTGGGGTTCCAATGTTGGCAAGAAGAGTGAATCTTGTGCCGTCTTTTGTTTGTGCAGGAATATCCTTAAACTTGAGAATCTTTTCTTTGTGTTCAAGCTCTTTTTCGATTTTTGCAGTGTAGTCACTGAGTGTCTGAATATCTGGTGAAACAATGACTTCACCGGCAGTTCCATCAACGATTAATTTTGAGCCCTGAAGAACTTCTTTAGTAATATTTTCGAGAGCGAATACGGCAGGAATACCATAGTTTCTTGCAAGAATTGCAACGTGACTGGAAGTTCCACCTTCAGCAAGCGCAAGACCTGCGATTTTTCTTTTTGTAAAAATGATTGCATCTGAAGGACTTAAATCACGAGCAACGATAACAGCACCATCAGGAACCTGTTCAATGTTGAACACATGAATGTTAAGAAGTTCATTTAAAACACTACCGAAAATATCACAGATGTCCTGGGCACGTTCAGTAAGATATTCGTTTCCGGAATTACGAAGACGGTCTGCGTATTCTTCAGTTTTTACATCGAGAATATATTCAATGTTAAATGGATTTTCTTCAAGGTTCTGTCTGACTTCCTGTAAAAAAACAGGGTCGTCTAGCATCAAAAGGTAGGTTTCTAAAAGTTCCTTTTGAATTTTGTCCTGTTTGGAATCTGGACTTAAGCCTTCAAGCTGTTTTAAGATTTTATCTGTGATTTTTGACTTGGCTTTAGAGAAACGTTCCCATTCTTTTTCTATTTCGCTTGATGAAACAGGAAACTGAGGAATTATTCTTTCTACTTGTTCTGGAATTACAAAGGCTTTGCCTGTGCTGATACCTGAAGAGGCTGAAATGCCAAGAATGATATTCATTTGTTTCTATTATAATGATGCGTTTATCGACTGTCAAATTTTCCGTGTACTTTGTACACGAGCACAATGTAAAAAAATATTGTATTTTTTGCGAAAATCGTTATATTTTTTAATATGGATATAAAAAGTAATGGGCAGAATGCTTCTTATGAAGGAGAAAATGATGATTAAGGTTCTTTTTATCTGTCATGGGAATATCTGTCGTTCTCCAATGGCTGAGTTTGTATTTAAGGATATGGTTAAAAGGGCAGGTAGAGAACAGGAATTTTACATCGACAGTGCTGCTACAAGTACCGAAGAAATCGGAAACTCTATGCATCATGGTACAAGAAGCAAGCTGCGTCAGATGGGAATTCCTTTTACAGATCACAGAGCCCGTCAGATTACAATAGATGATTATGAAGACTATGATTATTTAATTTGCATGGATCGTTTCAATATGAGCAATATGAAACGTATTCTAGGGGAAGATACAGATCATAAGATGTACAGCCTTCTGGAGTTTGCCGGTCTGAACCGGGATATTGCTGATCCCTGGTACACCGGAAATTTTGATGAAACATACGAAGATGTTGTTAAAGGCTGTACAGCTTTATTGAAAAAAGTGTAGGTCTATTTAATTCCTTTATACCAGTCACTTTCAAGCTTTTTATACTGAGCTGCGTAAGGTCCTATATTGTTGCTCATGGCACTTGTTCCGTTTTTTGTGAGCCACATTATTTCATAGGAATCTTTATCTGAGTCCACTGGTGTAATAAATTTAAGGTGATGAGTCTTTTTATCAAAAGTATAATCAGTTTCCAAAACAGCAAGCTTTCCGTTAATGAAAACACCAGGATTTGTTCTCACATAAACGCCTCCGTGTAGAATAAATTCTGCAGGGAACGCCGGTACGCCCGTAATTGTAAATGCCATATCTTTTACTGCATATGGAATGTTTTTAGGTTTGTTTACAATGATTGATGTTGTTTCGCTGTCATAGGTGCAGCTTGAAACAGAAATGTCGAACTGGTCGTTAGTCCGCATGTAAGTTGCTTTAATTTCAGTTAATTCCTTGAACACCATGATGCTGTAAACCTTACCATCAGTATCAGGCTTTGTAACAACAAAAGTAGTGTTCTTTCCCGAAGCTTCCTGTTTTGTAGACTCACAGGAACAAACTCCCAAAACCAGAAGAAGCATAAGTGTAAAAAGAAATATCTTAGATTTTGTCATAATTCCCTCAATTTGTTTAAGAAATAAAAATAGATACTATAAGTATCGGAACTATTTCCCCCAAAACACATCAGTTATCGGTAAACATATAAACCCGAACTATAAGTATCGGAACTATTTCCCCCAAAACACATCCCCAACCTACACAAAGTTGAAGAAATTAAAAAAAAGAAATTGAAACAGTGTAAAACAAAGAAGTGCGGGAGCACTTCTTTGTTTTGGCGGTATTTAAATACCCTTTATTTTTTTATTTCTTCAACAAAGCTGCAAATGGATTATAAGTATCAGAGTCATCACTCTGGCTTGACATATATTTTGCAGTTGACTGATCCTGTTCGTGTGAAGTTGATGTTACAAGCGCAATTCTTTTGTTCTTTGAATCAACATCTTTTACTACAACTGAAAGCTTGTCTCCAGCTTTAAACTTCATCTTGATGTTTGTATTTGCATCAAGGCCTAAAGCTGATTTGTGAACGAGACCGTCAATTCCTTCTTCAAGGTTGATGAATACACCAAAGTCTGCAACGCGGCTGATTACACCGTCAATTTTGTCGCCTTCAGCATAGCGGTCTGCTACTGTATCCCATGGATCTGCTTCAAGTTCGCGAGTTGAAATACTTACTCTTTCTTTTTCCCAGTCAGTACGGATGATTTTTGCCTTAACTTCCTGACCTACAGAAAGCTTGTCACTTACAGCGTTAACACGACCACGTGAGATTTCTGAAATAGGAAGGAATGCCTGAACGCCGCCGATATCAACCACAGCACCTTTGTCTTTAAGTTCAACTACTTTACCGTTAACTACATCGCCTACAGCATATTTTGCTGCAAGACCTTTAAGACTTTCTTTGTGTTCAAGTTCCATGATTGCGCGGTTAGAAACGATGATGTTTTTTCCGCCTTCTTTGAATTCCTGGATTTTAAAAGAAAGAGTGCGGCCGATGTAATAAGCAGGTTCTTCCTTCTGTTTGAAGCCCATCTGTGAAAATGGGCAGAATGCACGTGTGGAACCGATCTTTACTTCAAAGCCACCCTTGATTTCTTTTTCAACTTTTCCCTGTACAGGAATTGCTGCCTGGAAAGCTTTTTCAAGCATGTCAGCATCTGCGTTCTGACCTGCGATTTTTGTTGTAAAGTGTGGAACGCCAGATCTGTTAGTTAAGAAGAAAGCCTTGATTTTGTCGCCTTCTTTTACAGTGATATTTCCTTCTTTATCTGTTAACTCTGCGCTGTCTAAAGTTCCTTCTGTTTTAGCATTTAAGTCTAAGAAAATTGTGTCGCCTGAAATCTGTACGATTGTTGTTTCGATTTCCTGGCCTGGTTCAAAATAGTTGTTCATGTTTTACCTCATATATATAAAAAAATTTTTTCACTAAATTGTGTATTTAAATAGAAACATATCATAAAACAAGATTTTATTCATTATATGTAGTGAATTTTTATTACTGACAAAATGAGAAAAAATGTCATTTTAATGATTTTGCTGTTGCGTATAAGGGGTGTTTCTATTAAAATGGCAAAATAGTATAAAAAGTCACAAAATTAACAAAATTTAATTTGGTAGAGTTTTTGATGAATACATTGAATGTTCTTGAGGGTAATCCGTTTACTCTTGGTGCAACGGTAACACCTCAGGGAATTAATTTTGCAATATTTTCCCGTGACGCAACTAAAGTAATGCTTTGCTTTTTTGAAAATGCAAAGTCAGCAGAACCATATGCAGTTGCAGATTTAAATCCAGAAACAAACAGAACTGGTGATATCTGGCACGCTTTGATTCCAGATGTAAAACCTGGTTCTCTCTATCTTTACAGAATTGACGGTCCCCGCAATATTCACAAAGGGCTCCGTTTTAACTTCAGCAAATATCTTTTAGATCCATATGCAAAGGCACTTTCAGAAGGTTCTGTTTACCGGCATCTTTCAAGCCTGGGTACTATCGAAAGTGACAGCATTTATATTCCAGACCAGCAGCCTGATAAAATTCCACTTTTCCCAAAGTGCGTAGTTGTTGATGATAAAGCTTTTGACTGGGAAGGTGATAAGCCTATCAACCGTTCTATGAACGAAACTGTCATTTACGAAACTCATCTTAAAGGTTTTACAGCATCAGGAACTTCGAAGGTTTCGGCACCTGGAACTTATAAAGGCTTCATCGAAAAAATTCCTTATTTAAAGGAGCTTGGAATTACAGCAGTTGAATTTCTTCCTATTCATGAATTTGATGAAACAGAAAACTGTAATACAAATCCTAGAAGCGGTGAACGTCTTACAAATTACTGGGGTTACAGTACAATCGGATTTTTTGCCCCAAAAGAAAGTTATGCGTCAGATCACACACCTGGAGCCTGCGTTACAGAATTCAAGCAACTTGTAAAGGAACTTCATAAAGCCGGCATCGAAGTAATTCTCGATGTGGTTTATAACCATACAGCCGAAGGAAACGAAAACGGTTCCACATACGAATTCAAAGGAATTCAGAATGATGTTTACTATCACCTTGTTGAAGGTGACATGCAGTATTACAAAAACTATTCAGGCTGTGGAAATACTTTCAACTGTAATCATCCTGTTGTACGAAAATTTATCATCGACAGTCTTCGTTACTGGGTAACAGAAATGCATGTTGATGGATTCAGATTCGATCTTGGTTCAATTTTGAGCCGTTCACAGACAGGACAGCTTTTAACATTCCCTCCGTTAACAAATGAAATTTCAGAAGATCCTATTCTTCGTAATACAAAAATAATTGCAGAACCTTGGGATGCTGGTGGCGGTTACCAGGTGGGAAGATTCCCTGGCGGACGCTGGGCAGAATGGAACGACCGTTATCGTGACGATATCCGCCGCTTTATTCGTGGAGATGAATTTACTTCAACAGCGGCCGCTACTCGTCTTGCCGGCAGCTCTGATCTTTACCTTTATTCCGGCCGCAAGCCTTACCACTCAATCAACTTTGTAACAGCCCATGACGGTTTTACAATGAATGATGTTGTAAGCTACAACGGTAAACATAACGATGAAAATGGCGAAGAAAATCGTGACGGTTCGGATAACAACTGTTCTTACAATCATGGTTTTGAAGGTGCCTGCTCAAATCAGAAAATTGAGCGGCTTCGTGTACAGCAGATAAAGAATTTCTTCTGCTGCCTTATGCTGGCTCAGGGAACTCCAATGTTTGTTGCCGGAGATGAATTCCGCAGAACTCAGAATGGTAATAATAATGCTTACTGTCAGGACAATGAAATGACTTGGCTTGACTGGGATGAGGCAGAAAAAAATAAAGATTTAGTTCGTTTTGTCAGTGAGCTGATTAAGTTAAGAAAAGCTCATTCAATCTTCGGTAGAAAAGACTTCTACGGAGAATCGGAAGAAGAAAAGAAGAACGGAGTAGATTTAGTTTGGTTCGACTTTGATGGCAGGGTTCCTGACTGGAGTAAGTTGAATAGATTCCTTGCCTGCGAACTTTTTGGAAGCAGGTATACAAAAAAAGACGGAACAAAAGATGTTAATTTCTACATAGGAATGAACACAGATCTTCATGATACAGCAGTGATTCTGCCTGCATTGGAAAATGGTAAGGTCTGGACTCGTGTCATTGATACATCATTCCCTGGAATAGAGGACATTGTTGAAGAAGGTAAAGAGGAAGAGTTAACTGCCCAGCGCAGATATATAATTCCTGCCAATTCTATTGTTGTTCTGGCAAGTAAATAGTAAATGACAGCAAGTTTATAAAAGGAGAAAATTATGAATTTTGATGCTGAAAAATTTAAGGCAAGTCTTGTTGAACGTCTCAAGAGACAGTATGGAAAAGACATTGCTCATGCTAACAGTCACGACTTATACGATGCTGTAGCTGCATGTACTCGTGAAATGATTACAAGTAACTGGATGGCAACTCGTGCAGAATATGAAAAAAATCCAGTTAAACAGCTCTACTACTTCTCTGCAGAATTTTTGATGGGCCGTGCATTGAGCAACAACCTTATCAATCTTAAAATCAAAGATGCAGTAAAAGAAGTTCTTAATGGAATGAACATTGATTACAACCTGGTTGAAGATCAGGAACCAGATGCAGGTCTTGGTAATGGTGGTCTTGGACGCCTTGCAAGCTGTTTTCTGGATTCTCTTGCAACTCTCGATTATCCTGGACACGGATATGGTATCCGCTACGAATATGGTATGTTCGAACAGCACATTGAAGACGGTTACCAGGTTGAATATCCAGACAACTGGCTTCGTCACCGGGACCCATGGGAAATCAAACGCTCTGACCTTGCTGTAACAGTTAAGTTCGGTGGAAATATCGCTTACGGTACAACACCTGACGGACAGCCACGTTTCTATCTTGAAAACGCAGAAGAAGTAATCGCAACTCCATATGATATGCCAATTATTGGTTACGATACAAACACCGTAAATACTCTCCGTTTGTGGGAAGCAACAAGCCCTAACGGATTTGACCTTCAGCTTTTCAACAGCATGGACTATAACCGTGCCGTAGAAAAACAGAACAGTGCAGAAAATATCAGCCGTGTACTTTATCCAAACGATAACGGTCCTTCAGGAAAAGCACTCCGCTTAAAACAGCAGTACTTCTTCTCATCAGCTTCATTGCAGGATCTTGTTCACCACTTTGTTGCAAACTTCGGACCTGATTTTAAGAAATTCCCTGACTATCATGTAATCCAGTTGAACGATACACATCCAGTAGTTGCAATTCCTGAATTGATGAGAATTCTTATCGATGAATACGGCATCGGTTGGGATGAAGCATGGTCAATCGTACAGAAAACATTTGCTTATACAAACCATACTATTCTTGCAGAAGCTCTTGAAAAATGGCCAATTGAAATCTTCCAGGGACTTCTTCCACGTATCTATCAGATTGTTGAAGAAATCAACCGTCGTTTTATTGAAGACCTTCGCCAGAAATATCCAGATGATTACGAAAAACACAACCGCATGTCTATCATTGGTGGTGGAAAAGTTCGCATGGCATGGCTTGCAATTCACGCTGCATTCAGTGTAAACGGTGTAGCTGCCCTTCACACAGAACTTCTTAAAACACAGGAACTTAAAGACTGGTCTGCATTGTATCCAGAAAAATTCAATAACAAGACAAACGGTGTTACACAGCGCCGCTGGCTTTTAAATGCAAACCCAGCACTTGCAGAATTCATCACAAAGAGAATCGGACATGGATGGGAAAAAGATCTTACAAAGCTTAAAGGTCTTGAAAAGTTTATCGATGATGAAGAAACTCTCAATGAACTTATCACAATTAAACAAGATAACAAACAGGCTCTTGCTGATTATCTCAAGCATAAGCAGAATGACTTCCTTGATCCAGACAGCATCTACGATGTACAGGTAAAGCGTCTCCACGAATACAAGAGACAGTTCCTTAACGTTCTTCACATCATGTACCTCTATAACAGACTTGTTGAAGATCCAAACTTTGATCCACCAGCAAGAACTTTTATCTTTGGTGCTAAAGCTGCATCTGGCTACCGCCGTGCAAAAGCTATCATCAAATTGATTAACACAGTTGCTGATCGTGTAAACAATGATCGCCGCGTTCGTGGTAAACTTCGTGTTGTATTCGTAGAAAACTACTGTGTAACAGCAGCAGAGAAGATTTATCCTGCAGCAGATGTTTCAGAACAGATTTCTACAGCAGGATACGAAGCTTCAGGTACTTCAAACATGAAGTTCATGATCAACGGTGCTCTTACATTGGGAACAATGGATGGTGCCAATATTGAAATCTTCGAAGAAGCTGGAAAAGAAAATGGATTTATCTTCGGTCTTTCAAGCGATCAGATTATCAAGATGGAAGCAGATCACTCTTACAAACCATCTGAATATCTTGCACGCAATCCACAGCTTGCAAAAGTTGTAGAACAGCTTGTTGATGGAACTTACGATCCAACTCACCAGATTTTCAAAGAACTTCATGACTCACTTGTATACGGTGTTGAAGGTCAGCGCCCTGACGTATTCTACGTTCTCGCAGACTTCAATTCTTACTGCAAAGCTCAGGAAGAAATTGCAGCTCAGTATAAAGATAAAAAAGGCTGGGCTCGCAAAACTCTTATTAATATTGCAAACTCTGGTAAGTTCTCAAGTGACCGTACAATTGAAGATTACGTACGTGATATCTGGAAATTAAATAAGCTTGTTGTAAAATAGAAACTTCATAGGAGAAGTTAATTTCTGAATAACCAGATAAATGGCTTGTGCATTGCACAAGCCATTTTTTTTCGTATAATGAAAGAATGAATAAGAAATTAATAGGAATTTTGGCCAGTGGGGGACTTATCTTAACTGCAGCAATCTGGGGGTTTGCGTTTGTTGTTGTAAAAGACAGCGTAGATACAATTCCTCCTGTTTATATGGTTTCAATTCGTTATACAATTGCTGCTGTACTTCTAGGCTTTGTTCTTATTCCTCAGTTTAAAAAACTTAACAGATATTACTGGATTCATGGTGCTGTTACAGGTCTTATGCTTGCTTTAGGATACATAACACAGACAATCGGCTGTAAATATACAACTGCTGGTAAAAATGCATTCCTTACTACAATCTATGTTATTTTAATTCCACTTATCAGCTGGCCTTTAAATAAAAAACGCCCTCACTTTGTTGTATTCCTGTCGGCTGTTATGGCTCTTGTGGGAATTGGACTTCTTGCATTGAGAAATGAAGGCGGCGTTTTAGGATTTAATGTGGGAGATATTCTTACTTTAATCTGCGGATTATTTTATGCACTTCACATTATCTTTACTGCAAAATTTTCTCAGGATAAAAATCCTGTAATTCTTACCTGGATACAATTTATAGTTGCTGCAGTTTTTTCTTGGGCAGTTTCGCCGCTTATTGATGGATCTTTTTCTGTTGCATTGCTTAAAAGTTCCAGAGTAATTTTTTCGATGTTGTATCTGGGAATTTTCAGTTCTCTTGTTGCATTCCTGTTACAGAATATTTGTCTTAAGTATATGGAATCTTCACTTGCATCATTATTTCTTTCGCTGGAATCTGTATTTGGTGTAATATTCAGCACAATTTTTCTTCGCGAAAGAATGACGCTTGTTATGATAATCGGATGTGTTTTAATATTTGCAGCTATTACAATTGCTGATCAATTCCATGAAAACAAACAGTAACCTTTATTTTAGAACAATTATTTTTACAGCCCTTGTGATTTTTTGTTTCTCGCTACTTTCCTGTGAAAAAAAATGCTGTAGAAGAAGCATTACGAATAAACCCGGTGTCCTCACAATCGGAACAGAATTTGGATATCCTCCGTTTGAATATCTTGCTGATGATGGAAAAACATTGATTGGTTTTGATGTGGATATGTGGAATGAAATCTGCAGACGCCTGAATCTGAAACCAAGATTTTATGATACTCAGTGGGCAGGACTTTTTGCAGCACTTGAATCAAACCTCTATGATTGTGTAATTTCTGCAGTTACTATTACACCTGAGCGGAAGGAAAAATTCCTTATAACAAAACCATATATTCAGAACTCCCAGTGTTTTATTGTAAGACGAAACGGTTCTGTTAAAGCTCATGAACCAGAAATGCTTGAAGGGTTAAAGGTTGCATATCAGGCAGAAACTGTAAGCGATGTGTTTGTTACAGATCTTGTGGAGAAAGGGCTAAAATGCGAGACCTTTGAATATGATAAACTGCTGAACGCTTTTGATGATTTAAAATTTGGCAGAGTAGATGTTGTGGTTGCAGAAAGTGTTGCTTCAAGAATAATTGTCAAAGACAATTATTCAGATTTTGAGATAACATTTACAGGAGAAGCGGATGCCTTTTTTGGAATACTTGTAAATAGAAATAATTCTGAGCTTTTTGAAAAAATTCAGAATACACTAGATGAAATGTATGCTGACGGCTGGATGAAAGAAAACGAAGATAAATGGCTTAAATAGAATGCTTGAAAAAAAAAGACGCTTCACACATAAGAAGCGTCTTCTTTTTGTTAACATGGCTTTGAATTAAGCTCTGTGTTTTTCAATTGTCTTTGTGTTGTTTGCTACAATGTATGTACCGAACATTGCTGTT
Organism: Treponema sp.; assembly: GCA_018385415.1. Taxonomy (GTDB): domain Bacteria; phylum Spirochaetota; class Spirochaetia; order Treponematales; family Treponemataceae; genus Treponema_D. The sequence goes on from JAHAZA010000065.1 coordinate 22,439, forward strand.
GCAGCATCAAACAATGCAGCGAAAGAACCGATGATGGCTGCAGCTGGCTTCAAAAGAAGATAACCAGTTTCCATACCGCGACCATACATAGTACAAAGAACTGTAAGTGCAATGAATGTTCCCCCAACAGGCATTCCTCCTAACAGGAACGAAAGAAGGAAAGCAGTTCCAGAAATCCATAACATGTCGAAGAACTCGATATTTAATGTAGAATAAGATCTCCAGATTACTACGAAGCTGATGATTACAACTAATGCTGAGCCACCACGGGCAAAGATGGAGAAAAGAGGGTATGTAAAACCATTTGTTCTCTGTCTGATTCCAAGCTTTTCTTTACCAAGTCGCATGTTAATTGGCAAAGTAAGGTTAGTATCGCCAGAGAAGAAAGCTGTGATAAATGGAACGATACAAGCATTCAATACTTTGTAAGGTTTTCCACCACGGCAGAGAAGACGGATAACCAGCGGATAAATTCCTCCGGCAACTACAATGAAGATTACTGTAAGCATAATAATCAATGGAGTAAATACACCGCTTTTGATAATGTTTCTGAACTGAATTGTCCAGTTACACATGATTGCAATGATTCCTACAGAAAGCAAATCAGTAAACAATGTTGAAACATTGAAGAAGAGCTCTGAAAGTGAATCTGTTAAGGAAAGAATAGGTTTAAGGTTAGAATGTTCCATGCAGCATCCTGCACCAACAATCATTGCAAAAATAAATGCAGGCAAAAGGAATGATCCTTCTGAAAGAGAATCAATGCTTGAGAAAGGAATCATTGAACGAACCATGCCCTGTATATCAAGAGTTGTTGCCTGAGAAACCTTTTCTGTAATAATAGGAATACGAGGAAGCTTAACAACAACAATTGCAATGAAACCAAGAATTGTAAGCAGAAGTGAAGAAATAACAATTACTGTTACAGTCCATAAAACAGTTTTACCGATAAGCTTTGCATCATTTAATCTGTAAACTGCCATGATTCCAGAGAAGAAAAGCAGTGGAATCAATGTATAGCGGCCAATACGAATAACAATTTCTGTGATAAATGAGAGAATTGATGAGCCCTGAAGAGAATCTAATGGCAAAATGAATGCTGCAACAAGACCCAATGTAATTCCGATTAAATATTTCATCCAAATTTTCATAAAGTTTATTATACCATATTTGTATAATAAATGAAATATATGTTATAATAGGTCTATGGAAAAAACAATTTTAGTTGCCGGTAAAGATCATCCGGAAGTAATGGACTTTTCTGACGGTGTTTTGATGTCAGGTCGTAATGTAGTAACAACTTCAGCAACAGGAGTTCATTCCAAAAAAGCTGCAGATGGTGGTGCTGTAATTTCTATGTGGAACAAAACTTCTCCAGTTTCTGCCAGATCACTTGTTCTTGAATGTGAAAATAATTTCAGACGGCTTGATGAAGCTTTATTCCTTTTTGATGAAGCTTATTTTGCAGAAAAGTTTGACGGAATGACTCATGAAAATTGTTCTCGTGGAATGGATGAAATGATTCTGGCATATCAGTATCTTGCTCAGGAAGTTCTCAGTCGTTTTGAAAAGAGATTTTCCCTCAATCATGCATCTGGCGAAATTTTAAAACCAGCAAAAATTGTATTCCTCCTAAAAAGTTCACCATCAGAATATGATATTCTTAAAAACAATGCTCTCAGAAATACTGTTCCATTTGCTGCAGGTCCATTTGTAAGTGCTGCTGCTTCAGCATTTGTGGCTCTGGCAGAAAATATTGCAGCTATGTTTGGTGGCCGTGATTATGTAAATGTAATCCTTGCAAGGTCAGAATCTTCAACTGAGCTTGGAAAAAATGACAGGGCACTTGCCAGCTGGATTTGTAATTACCTGAATGAAGTTGATAATCTTAAAACAAAACTTAATGCAAAGCAGAGTGTTTCCTGGGTTAAAGCAGGCAGTAAAGGTCCTGGTGGATTTGGTTTTCTTAAATAGGAATTTCTAAAGCCTGAATTTGTTTTTTTAATCTCAGAACTAATCTAAGAAAGGGCCTGAAGCTTTTAGTTTTCAGGCTTTTTATTTGCTCTTACATTTTTGTTGAAAATGTCATTTTGTTGAATAAATCATATAAAAATGTTAAATTTACAGAATGAATACACTTGTAGCGCTCTGTGCAATCGGAGCCGAAAAAATCCTTGGAAACGAAATCAAACATCTCGGTTATAAGCTTGAGTCAAATGCTCCTGGTCGTGTTTCTTTTTACGGCGACGATGATGCATTGTATAGAACAAATCTTTGTTTAAGAACTTCCGATCGTGTTTATCTTCAAATGGCAAAATATCATGCAGAAAATTTTGATGAACTTTTCGAAGGTGTTTACAATGTTAACTGGCAGGACTTTTATCGTAAAGATGTTCATGTCATTGTAGATAAAGTTCGCACATATAAATCAAAATTAAATTCAGAACACAGCATTCAGGGAATGGTTCAGAAAGCCATTTATAAAAAGCTTGGCGAAAAATGGCACATTTCAACTTTGCCGGAATCAGGTGAAGACAGTGATGTTCGCGTTTATTTAGATAACAATGAAGTACTCATTCTTCTTGATCTTTCTGGCCTTCCACTTCACAAACGGGGGTATCGTACTGATGGAGGAATTGCTCCTTTGCGGGAGACTACAGCAAGTGCCATGCTTCAGATGATGATGTGGAGACGTAAGACTCCGCTTCACGACCCATTCTGTGGTTCCGGAACTATCGCAATTGAGGCAGCATTGTATGCCCACAATATCGCACCTGGATTTGGTCGCCGCTTTGCTCTTGAAAACCTTACAATTTACAACAAGGATCGTGCAACTAAAATTCGTCGTGCAGAAGCAGAGCTTATCCGCACAGATGTGGAGACTCGTATTACAGGAAGCGACATTGATTCTGCTGCCGTAGAACGAGCAAAGCTTAATGCCGAGCATGCCTGTGTAGCTGCCGGGCGTGCATTGCAGGAAATTGGAAGTGATGCCCGTATCCTTCGCCCTGATTTTGTTCAGGCAGATTTTACAGAACTTGAAGCACCTTATGAATCAGGTCTTCTTCTCTGTAATCCTCCATACGGCGAACGCATTGGTGACGAAGAAGAAGCTGAAAAACTTTATAAGAGAATGAGCTGCCTCTTTACAAACTTTCCAGGCTGGGAACTTGGTGTAATTACATCTCATAATAAATTTCAGGACAGCATTGGTAAGCATGCATCATTGTTGAAAGACTTAAAAGCAGGGAATCTTGAAACAAAATTCTATATGTATTCAGACAACTTAGGTTCAAAATCTCAGCATAAATCAGGCGATAAAAATTTCGATCGCAATAATAAAAATAGAGGAAGATTCAATGGCCATCGTAGTTGAACATGACAAACGAAAACACGAGATTCTGGAAAAAGCTCTTGAAGTATTCATTGAAGAAGGATACGAAGACGTAACATTCCAGAAAATCGCAGAACGTTGTGGTATTACCAGAACAACATTGTACATCTACTTCAAAAATAAAAGAGAAATCTTTTTGTGGAGTATTAAGCAGCTTACATACGGTATTGAACAGGAACTTAATGAGATTGTAGCAAACGAAAATCAGACATCTGAAGAGTGCCTTCGTGCAATGCTATCGACAATTGTAGATGTTTGTGAAGAAAATAAATCTCTTTTCAGCGTCCTTCTTACCTATCTGCTATCATTACAGAAAAGTGGCGACGAGCCAGGTAAACGTGTACGAAGAAGAGTTGTCCGCCTTCAGCATATGTTAAGTACAGTGATGATTCGCGGTATTAAAGAGGGCGAGTTTAAAAAAGTGAATGTTAAGTCAGCAAATGAAATGTTTTATGGATTGATTCAGTCGGCAATTTTCAGACTTTCAGTTCTTGATGAAAAGACAATTGATGATATTCGTGATACACTTAATCAGGCTGTAGATGGAATTTTAACAGAAAAGTAAAAGCGTTCTTTTAGAAAAGAAATGCATTAAATTATATTTCAAAGGAAGAAATAGAAATGAGTGAAACAAAAGATTTGTGTCCATGTGGTTCAGGAAAAGCTTACGCAGAATGTTGTGAACCTATTATCAAAGGTACAACAAAAGCTCCAACAGCAGAAAGCTTAATGCGTGCCCGTTATACTTCATATGTAAAACAGGAAATTGATTTCATTATCAATACTTGTGAAGATTCAGATGAAGTTGCAGAAATTGACCGCAAAGCAACAGAAGACTGGAGTAAAAATTCTACATGGCACGGATTGCAGATTCTTCGTACAGAAAAAGGTACAGAATCAGATGAAGAAGGAATAGTAGAATTCGAAGCTACATATACTAGAAAACAGATTCGCGATGTTCATCACGAATTGGCGTACTTCAAGAAAGTTAACGGTGACTGGATGTATTCAGTAGGACAGCTTAAGACTACAACTGTAGTCCGTGAAGGTGCAAAAATCGGTCGTAATGATCCATGTCCTTGTGGATCTGGTAAAAAATACAAGAAGTGCTGCGGTAAGTAATGAGTGAACTTATTCTTACAGGCTTTCATGCTGTAGAAGAAAGAGTGCGTAATGCATCTGTAAATAAAGACACAGTTTCTTCAATGCAGATTTTCTACAGCAAACCAGGCCCAAGAATTAAAAAAATTCTTGAGCAGGCAAAGAAAACTGGCATTGCTTACTCTCAGACTGATGATAAAACTCTTGATGACATGACAAAAAATCTTGGTAATGCAGAAAGAGATCATCGTGGAATTGTAATCCGCATTACAGGTGCAGAAGCAAAACCAGATAATATTGTAGACTTTGATAACTGGCTTAATGATGTAGGTTCAAAAGCAGAAGGCCGCTGCACTGTTGTGGTTTTGGATTCAGTTACAGATCCACACAATGTAGGTGCAATTTTAAGAAGCGCAGATCAGTTTGGGGCAAGTCTTGTCATTATGCCTGAGCGTCATAGTTCAAATAAAATCAATGACAATGATGTAATTCAGCGTTCAAGTGCAGGGGCCGCTAGCTGGGTAACATGCAGTGTGGTAACTAATCTTGTGCGCTGTGTTGAAAAACTTAAAAGTAATGGATTCTGGGTGTACGGGGCAGATGCTGGAGGAACTTCGGTGCAGGAAGGAAAATTTGCAGACCGAACAGTGCTTGTAATGGGCAGTGAAGGTACTGGAATCAGCCGTCTTTTGAAGGAACAGTGTGATTCGATTGTATCGATTCCTACATGCGGAAAAATTGACAGTCTTAATGTGTCAGTTGCAACAGGTATTCTGCTTTACGAGATTTACAGACAGGCGTTATAGATGAAGGCGGGTGAAATTCCCACTGCTATATAAAATAAAAATGACAAATTGACTAGATTTGTCATTATAGATATAATTCAAACAATCAAAATTGCGGCAGTTTTTTGCCGACAGGAGTTATTTTTATGAGAAGAGTAGTAATTACAGGTATGGGTGCTATCACTCCACTTGGAAATTCTGTAGACGAATTCTGGTCAGGAATCAAAGCTGGAAAAAGCGGAATTGGTCCTATTACACAGTTTGATGCATCAATTAACAAAGTTCACTATGCTGCAGAGGTAAAGAACTTTAATCCTGGTGATTACATGGATCCAAAAGATGCTCGTAAGATGGCTCGTTTTACACAGTTTGGTGTTGCAGCTGCAAAACAGTGTATTGAAGATGCTGGCCTTATGGGAAATTCTGAAGTTCTTGATGAAACAGGTATTATCCTTGGTGTTGGTATCGGTGGTCTTGAAGTTACAGAATCTTCAGTTCTTTCAATGCAGAAAATGGGATTTGTAAAAACAAACCCAATGGCAATTCCTGAATTGATTCCAAACGAAGTTGGTGGAAATATTGCAATTAACTTTGGTCTTCATGGACCTGTACAGTCAATCGCTACAGCATGTTCATCTGGTTCAGATGCTATGGGTGTTGCATTTGATATGGTTCGTTCTGGCCGTCTTGATACATGTTTGACAGGTGGTTCTGAAGCTACTATCTGTCAGTTCGGTGTTGTTTCATTTGAAGTATTACATGCACTTTCTACAGGATTTGATGATGATCCTACAAAAGCTTCTCGTCCATTCGACAAGAACCGCAACGGTTTCGTAATGGGTGAAGGTTCAGGTATGTTGATGTTCGAAGAATACGAACATGCAAAAGCTCGTGGTGCTAAGATTTATGCTGAAGTTGCAGGTTACGGTGCTTCTTGTGATGGTTTCCACCTTACAGCGCCAAATCCAGACGGAATCTTCGGTTCAAAATGTATGACACGCGCTCTCAAGGATGCAAATATGGATCCTTCTGAAATTCAGTATTACAATGCACACGGAACTTCTACACACAAAAACGATTCTGCTGAAACTCAGATGATTAAAATTGCATTTGGTGAAGAAAACGCTCGTAAGCTTAAGATTTCTTCAACAAAATCTATGCACGGTCACTGTCTTGGTGCTACAGGCGCTATTGAAAGTATCGTATGTGTTAAAGCAATTACAGACAGCTATTATCCGATGACAAAGAACCTTGACGAACAGGATATCGAAGGCGGATGTGACCTTGATTACTGTGCAAACAAAGGTATTGAAGGAAATATCGATGCTGCAATGTCTTGTACATTCGGTTTCGGTGGACATAATGGTTGTTTGATTTTCAAAAAAATTAAAGACTAATTTTTGATAAGCGTATTAAGGAGAAAATAATGATCGTAGAACCAAAAGTTAGAAGCAATATTTGTATTAACGCTCATCCAGAAGGTTGTGCTAAAGAAACATTACGTCAGATTGAATACGTAAAAGCACAGAAGGTAAAACGTGGAGTAAAAACAGCTAAGGAAGGTGGAAAGGGTCCAAAGACTGTATTGGTACTTGGTTGTTCTACTGGTTATGGTCTTGCCAGCCGCATTACTGCTGCTTTTGAATATGGTGCAGATACAATCGGTGTTTCATTTGAAAAAGAAGGAACAGAAACTAAGTGTGGTACACCAGGTTTCTATAACAATATGGCATTTGATAAGGCTGCCAAAGATGCAGGCCTTAAATCTATAACACTTAATGGTGATGCTTACTCTAACGAAGTAAGAGAACAGGTAATTGCAGAAATTAAGAAGCTCGGCACAAAAGTAGACCTGGTTGTTTACAGCCTTGCAAGCCCAGTTCGTACAGATCCAGCTGATGGTGTTATGTACAAATCAGTTATTAAACCAGTTGGACAGTCTTATGGTGGTCAGTGTCTCGACATCAATAATGGTGCATTAATTGAAGCAAGTGCAGAACCTGCTAATGAAAAAGAAATTGCTGACACAGTAAAAGTTATGGGTGGTGAAGACTGGCAGCTTTGGATTGATGCTTTGACAAAGGCAGATTGTCTTAACGAAGGTGTTTGTACAGTAGCTTACTCTTACATCGGACCAAAGCAGAGTCATCCAATCTACCGTGACGGAACAATTGGTGGAGCAAAAAAACATCTTGAAAAAACAGCTCGCAATCTTGATGCTCAGCTCAAAGCAAGCCTCAATGGTTCAGCTTATGTATCAGAAAACAAAGGTCTTGTAACTCGTTCTTCAGCAGTTATCCCTGTAATTTCATTCTACCTTGCAGCTTTGTTCAAGGTAATGAAAGAAATGAATCTTCATGAAGGATGTATCGAGCAGATGGAACGTTTGTTCACAGAACGCCTTTATTGTGGTGCTGACGGTGAAATGACAACAGTTCCTGTTGATGAAGAAAATCGTATTCGTGTTGATGACTGGGAACTTCGTGATGATGTTCAGGCAAAAGTTGAAGCTAATATGGCTAAAACAACAGATGCTAACATTGCTGAATACTGTGATCTTGCTGGTTACAAGCACGACTTCCTTGCTGCAAACGGTTTCGACATCGAAGGTGTTGATTACACAAAAGATGTTGCACGTTTTGATGTTATCTAATTGAATTTGTAATTATAAATATTTACGTAATTACTAAAGAACCCGACTTCCAGCGGGTTCTTTTTTTGTTGTTTTAGTACATAGTTGAATAAAATACACAAATCATTCATAATTATGTTATGTGCGCAAAAACACGAAAAGCTGTCAGATATGAAGTTCTTGGAAGAATTGAGTCAGAAGAACTTTCTGCATTTCCTGGAAAATTGATAGATATCAGTACTCATGGTTGTAAAATTCACTATTCGAATCCTGTTGCTGTTAGTCTTGAAAATGAGTACACAATAAAAATCAAGTTTACGGACCAGTCTCTTCCTGATCAGCTTACAATGATTTGTCAGCCGGTATGGGCTTGCGAGGACAGTGGAACTACCGATATTGGAATGAAGTTCCTCCATTCGCCTGATACAGATACATTGCTGAAATATATTACCATCCTTCACATTGATTCTCAGAATACAGGCGATATTAAAAAACAGATTGTGGAATCAGAATGTCAGTTCATATAGAAACTATTAAAGGTGTTGCATTTCTTGCATATCCTGAAACTCTTGCTTTTTTAAAATCAGAATTAAAGAATAGATTTAAGCTTGACGATAGTGTGCACCTTAAATGTTATGGCGATATTCTGTATTTAGAAAATATAGAAGGAATTTTTAGTTCCTCGAATCCTGAAGAAATTGCCCCTCAGGAATTACCTTATTGGGCACGTACAACTTTTCTAAAGCCTTTTATCCTTCATTTTGATTCAATTGGTGAAGCCGCCAGTGCGCTTAAAGAAATTCAGCGCAACTGGGCACCTTATCAATACCAGAACTTTAGGCGTGCTGCTTTAATTCAGGATAAACTTCCTTATATTAATCTGAAGGTAAGAAAGTTTCCGGTTGAAATTCCTAAAAGCCCAATCGGAGTTTATACTTTAATTGATGATAAAACAATTTTGGCGTCTGCATTAACATCATCTTATATTCCTGCAGGACGAATTGAATTTGTTGAGGATCATATAAATCCTCCAAGTCGTGCCTATCTTAAAATCCAGGAAAGTTTAACAATGGCACGCCTTCTGTTTGATGCAGAACTTCCTGGTCCTAAGAGCCGTTGTTTTGAAGCAGGAGCATGCCCGGGTGGCTGGACATGGGTGCTGGTGAATCTTGGTTCACAAGTGTACGCAGTAGACAGAGCTGAACTTGCTCCAAGCCTTATGGGTAATCCTTTGGTAACATTTCAGGCTCACGATGCCTTTACATTAAAGCCAGAAGATATTGGTAAATGTGACTGGGTTTTCAGTGATGTTATATGTTATCCAGAGAGGCTTTTGGAATGGGTCAAGGTATGGCTTGATTCTGGGCTTACAAAAAATATGATCTGTACGATAAAGATGCAGGGTGAAATTGATTACGAAATTGTTTCTAAGTTTGCAGCAATTCCAGACAGCCGTGTTGTTCACTTGAATTACAATAAGCATGAATTGACATGGATTCACTGCGAAAAAAGTAAGGAGTAACAATTAGAATAAAATCATATAGCTTCTGAAAAACATGTAGGCAAAAAAAAGACCACCATTCGGTGGCCTTTGTAGTTTCTAGAACTTAGCTTTTCTAAGTCTTACCCGTTCGATATCCTCACAGAACAATTCTCGTAAGTCATTCAATCCAAGATCCATGAGAGCCATACGGTCAATACCGATACCCCATGCAAGAACTGGAACATCTACGCCCATTGCTTTTGTAACTTCAGGACGGAAAATTCCAGAGCCTCCAAGTTCGAACCAACCAAGTTTTGGATGTTTAATGTGAACTTCGATAGAAGGTTCTGTAAATGGGAAGTAACCTGGAACGTATTTAACTTCTTCAGCGCCTGCAATTTCCTTTGCAAACATTTCAAGGAAGCCTAAAAGTGTTTTAAGATTTACATCTTTTCCAAGTACGATACCTTCTGTCTGATAGAAGTCTGACAAGTGAGTTGCGTCAACTTTGTCGTAGCGGAAACAGCGAGCAATACCGAAGTATTTTCCTGGAATTTCTGCTTTATGAAGTTGGTGAGCAGAAAGAACTGTTCCCTGACTTCTCAAAAGAAGACGGCGTGTAAAATCTCTGTCGAACTGATAGTCCCAACCACGGCTTCCTGTATTTCCACCATTTTCGTGAACTTTTGCAACGTTTGACAAATATGGTTCTTCAATTGCCTTTGCGTGTGTTGGATTTTTGATTCTGTATGCATCGTGAATATCACGAGCTGCGTGGAACTGTGGCATGAACAAAGCATCACCGTTCCAAAATTCTGTTTCTACAAGTGGACCATCAAATTCCTGGAAACCTAAAGAGCAAAGCTTGTCTTTAACTGATTCAAGGAATGATACGTAAGGATTTGTACGGCCTGGAATATTTCTTGCAGGTGGAATAGAAATGTTATATCCGCGGAATGTACCTTTTTTCCATTCGCCAGATTCAAGCATTTTAGTAGTAATTTCACCGATTTCGTTTCCAGTTACGCCAACCTTTTTAAGTTCCTGAGTTACGGCATCACTTTCGCCACAGAGCTTGTAAACTACAGTTTCCCGTGTGAATGTTCTAAATGGAGCATCTGCTGCTCCACGTTTTTTAGCTAATGTATTGATTACATCAAGTTCTTCTTTTGAAAGAGAATCCTGAGTCAATGTTCCATTTGCTGCAATTGCATCTTTTAATACTTTTGAAGTTAAAGTAATGCGAGCAGGTAATTCTTTACCAGTGTATTCAGCTTTCTTTTCAGCATTCATTGAAAGAATACCTTCTTTAGAAAGCTGTCCGAATGCACTACCAATGTCTTTCTGTTCAAGACCAAGACCTGCGGCGATCTCAGGCAATGTTTTAGCACCATTGTCTTTAAGGAATGCTACAGCTCTTTCTTCTACAGTTCCTTTTTCTGAAAGTTCACGACCAAGGTCTGTGATTTCAAAGAATGTATGTGGTGTACGGCTAACTTCTTTTACAAGTCCCTTTCCACTGAGCCAGGAGAAGGCTTGGTTTGCATGACCTTCCTTGTAGTCTAATTCCTTCTGCAAGCGTGCTGAAGTTAATTCATCCTGCTGTGTATATTTTAAAAGTACTTTGATTTCAAGTGGATGAAGATTTTTAATTGTTCCTGAGATATCCATTTTTAATTTAGCTCCAAATTATTAGCGGTAGAATTTTACGATACAGAGCATTTCGCCCATTTTAAGACCGCGATCATCTTTATAGTGTCTTGTCTTATCTCTTTTAATGTATGAGTATCTAACGTAGTCGTGAGCAACTCTAAAGTCTTCGAGACAAGCACGAGTTGTTTCAGTTGCATCATCCGATGAAAATGCAACATCAAGACAAGTGTAGTAAATACGAACTTCGTCATAGTTTTCGATATATTCAATTCTTACAGAAGCAGGTTTTGGTTTTCCTGTCTGAAGGTTTGTAGGAATGTGCTGATTTTCAGGAGTGATAACCTGTACAGTACGATCCATAGGATTTTTTGGGTTTACCAATTCTTCTGTTGATGCTTCCTGTGCATAAAAACAAGAAACAGCAGCCATACATGCTAAAATTGCTAAAAATTTTTTCATAATTTTCCTCCACGAAAGTTAGAAAGATATATGACGTTTAAAACTGACTATATTCTTTTATTTTACTTGTTTGTAAGAAAAAATCAAGTTCAACGACATAATGACCTGAGTCTATATAAATAGCAGGAATCTTCCTGATAAGGATTGTTCCTGATATTTCCTTTGGTTTATTCTTAATTATTTTTCTATAATACTCTCGAATTCCATCTTTGATAGCTAAAAGAGCGGCTTCTTCAACTCCAGGAAAACCTTTTGACACTTTACCTTTTCCTGAGCCTAAAACATGAGGGTTTTTGATATTTGACATCTGCTTGTAATAGATTTCCATCTGAGGAGTGCGGTTAAAGTTTACCCAGCAGAAAAGTTTGTCATCTCGTAAATAAACAGAGTCAAATTCAATGTTTTTTCTGTCATCATCAAAAGTGTGGCGGGGGATGCATTCAAAATATTCCTTTACGCCACGGAGCTTGTCGCCGGGTGTGTAGACAAAATCCCAGCCATAAGTCATTCCGTTTAAAAGGAATTCTGAAAGGCTTACAAGGTGATCTTTTGCCTGCTGATATGGTTTTTCTTCTGTATATTCAGGGTAGGAATCTCGAAGTGCCCAAAGGTATAAACGAATTTTCCCGTCAGTAAATTCTTGAGCACAAAGGCTAGAGAGACATATGAGAGCTGCTAAAATTATCGACGAAATGCGTTTTTCCATACTTGTATTGGATTAACTCCCATTCGTATCACAAAGTATGCCCAGGCAGCAACAAAGCCTAAAAGATGTGTTGTATGCGCAACATTTCCTTTAATACCAAAAATCTGATCGGCAATTTCAATAATTGTGTAAATCAAGATCAGAATTGGACCTGGAACAGGAATAATTCCAAATATAAAAACACGAGCAGTAGGGAAAATTACAGCAAAAGCAAAAAGAATTGAAAAAATTGCACCGCTGGCACCTAACAATGTAATGTTAGCACCGGAAAGTACATAAATAAGAAGGGAGAAAAGGTTTGCGGTAATTCCGCATACAAAATAGTAAAGTGTAAATTCCTTGGACCCGATACTTTTTTCAACATTTATACCGAACATAATAAGACCCAGCATGTTAAAGAAAAGGTGTTCAAGGTTTGCGTGCATAAACATAGCAGTAACTGGCTGCCAGAGCATTTTGTAGTTTATTACAAGCTCAGGAGTCATAGACAAGAGATAATCGAAGGAAATTTTAAAATGCGGAAATGTAAAAAATATCCCAAAACGATTGCAGAAAACACTGATTAAATAAAGAAGAACGTTTACTGCAACAATAATAAGTGTTGCGTTGCAGAAGTTGTATCGGAAAGGCTTTCTTAGTGGATTTCTCATTCTGAAACTTCTATACTGTTAATGATATTTTTGTCGGCAAAAGAAACCTTGTTTCTGCCGTTATGTTTTGAAACATAAAGTGCTTTATCAGCTTGTTCGACAAGATCCTTTGCTGTAGTTACAGGGTTAGTTTCAGAATTGAATACTGAACATCCGATTGAAATTGTTACTTTCATGTGCTGATTTTCGTAAGTAAAATCGTAATTTTCTACTTCTTTACGGATTCTTTCGGCAACTGCCATAGAGTCATCCTTTGAAGTATTTGGGAGCATTACAGTGAATTCTTCTCCACCGTAACGGCTGGCAATGTCATGTTCTCTTGTGTTTGATTTAATGATTTTTGCAACTGTTTTTAATACATAGTCGCCGCAGGCATGTCCCCAGGTATCATTGAACTTTTTGAAGAAGTCAATGTCGAACATTAAAACTCCCAGTTCCTGTTTCTGAGAAAGTGCAATATCAAGCTTATCTGTAAGAATATTGAAGAAGAAGTATTTAAGCTTCAAATGTGTCATCATGTCTGTACTTGATTTTTCAAGTAAAGATGCGTTGTTAATGGCAACAGCAGCTAAGGATGCAATGGCAAGAAGTTGAGTTTTGTCGTATTCTGAATAGTCTGTTCCTTCACCAAGATCAAGGCGTTCTCCCATAAGAAGAATACCGTTCATGCGGTTTTTATGGAAAAGAGGAATAATTAAAGTCGGATGAAGTGATTCAATCTGTGGAATTTCAGTATCCTTTCCAATGGCTTCTTTTAAGACATCGATTGTAATAGCTTCATTATGAGAACTTAAAAATTGAATTGCTGGGTGACTTGCGTGGATTGAGTAAGTAACTGATGGATCAACATCCATACCTGTGTGATTAGATGCTAAATTAAATGAGTTGGAATCAATGTCATCAAAAACGAATAAGCCTGCACCCATTACATGCATCTGACACATACATGTGTAAAGAATTGATTCAATAAGGGTACTGTATTCCAATGTTGAACATAAAGATCTTGAAATCTCAAGTAACTGCTGTAAGTCATAAATTCTTTTTTCGTACATATCAACAGCTGTCTGCATTGAATCAGATACGAGAAGAGAAGGATCTACTAGATTGTCGTCAAATTTAAAATCATCACTCATTTACTTTTTTTCCACTGTAGTAATTATAGCATAGTTTCTCATAATTTCAAAAAATACTTTCCATTTTTCGTAATTATTTTCTATATAATCAGTACTATCTCTATTTCGGCTGGACATCATTAAAACCTTAAGATTCTGAACAATTTCACAGCTTGGCTTCTTAGCATCCTGAAGCAAATCTCCCAATTCGTTATAAAGGCTGAATAAAGCGGATACCTGACGCTGAATAAGGGATTTTGCTTCAACATTGATTCCGTCAACCTGGCTGACAAGTTTTTTTGAAAAATCAGAATCTTTATGACTGTCGCGAATATAGCCTTTGATAAGCTGTTCGTTATTAGGACCATTTGGTGCAAAGGAATTTTCGAACGCCTGGATTTTTTCTGCAACTTCATTGGCAGAGAAAACTGTCTGGGAGAATTGACTTTTATAATTGGGATTGTTGAAAAATCCTTCGATTACAATGTCATTTAACAATGTTTTCACAGGTTCTGTGTAATACACAGTTGTGAATGTCTTTAAAATCTTTAATGGTGTCATCCATGTAAATGATACTGAAGAATTCTGTAAAAGCAATTCATTTAAGTCATCATTATATCCTGAAAGAGAAATTAGTGATTTTCCGTTGAAAAGTACTTCCAGCTCAGATTTAATTTTTTCATCTTTGATTTCACTTTTGATACGGTTTTCTTCAGAATAGAACTGATCCTGAAGCTGAGAAGAAAAACGTTGTCTTGCATCAGCTGTATATGAAGCCTTCTGTGGTGTAAAGTCAGGATTCTGTTTAGCGATTTTTATAAGACTTGAAAGAACAGTCTCATTTAGAATATTGTGACAAGCCTGCTCAATTTTTTTCAGGTTTCCTACAATTTTTTTCTGCTTTTCTGATGTCATTGAATCCATATCAATGATTTGAGCAAGTGCAATAATTGCATTTGCTACTGACATATTCATCTGAAAGTCAGCAATTATATAGTAGAGGTCGAGAAAAACATTTTCCATCGCAATTGGTGCAACGGCAGAAAAGGTAGGAGTTGCATTAGGCTCATTTGGATTAAAGCGTGGGTCAAATGCTTTTAACGGAGTAATAAAATTGAAACGGCAAAGTTCCACAAGCTGGTGTAATTTTACGAAAATAGAATCCATTTTAAGAAATTCTTTACTATTTAATTGAGAAAGTAATTTTTCAAAACGTCTTTTCTGGTCATCAAAAATTCTTGATGTAGGAATCCCCTGAAGGTCAGCAAGAACTACTTCCTGCTTGCGAGGTTCGTATTCAAGATCCTGTAAAGCTAATTGCCATTTTTCTTCATAGCCTGAAACAATCAGTTGAAATTCAAAACGAGTATTACGTTTGATATCTGGCCCTGCAATTGTGGCTTCGAGAATTTTGTAAATAGGACGAGTATTGATGTAAAGTACACGAAGAATCTCAGCGAAGTTCGGCTGAATCAATCCGTTGCGGTAAATACCGTTAGGCAGAGCCTTGAGTTCGTTTTCAATTTTTCGTATTCTCTGTTTTTTCTGTACTTCAGGAGATGAACTTCTAAAGAGATTGTCAAACAGATCTGTTAGCATTTGAAGTAAAGACATAATTCTATTCTATTCCAATAATCAAAAATATTAAAGTTAAAACTAAGCCCTGAACGGTTTTATTTAACCACCATTACTTTTCGAGTTTCTTCGATATCAGGACCTACAACTCTGATAAAGTAAATTCCTCTTGCAACTTCTTTTCCGGAATTGTTTGTACCATTCCAGTAGTAATAGTGAAGACCTGCTGTCTGGCGGCCACTTTCAAGATATTTAACAACATTCCCGTCTGCAGTATTAACTATTACACGGAGATTTCCGTCACGAGGCATGTTGACCTCAAGGGTACAGAACTCTTTGCTTGTTGCGTTGACAACATTTGAGTAAATGGAAACGCCGCCACGCTGACGTTGTGGTTCTGAAATTATAAATGACCAGAGATCGATTGAGGTGAGGTCAGCTGGATTTTTAAGACGGGCCAGGTAGAGCGGAGTCATTTCTGATCCGTTTTCGTAACTTGAGCCGTCAAACTTGTGGTTGATCATTACCCTTGAACCGTTTTTAAGAACCTCAAAAAGGAATCTTACATCACTGCCACTGTGCCAGTTAAGACAAGGTGTTTCTTCTGAGAAGTTGTGGAAAAGATAAGTTGTAACGTCAGGATCAAGTGGATCTGAAGATTCTTCAATGTTGGATACCGCTGCAGAAGAGGTCTGTCTGTTAGGAGAATAGTTGAGAACAGGTGCAAAACCTGATACTGTTGCAGTTCCTTCTGGGAACCAGAATCTTGTCTTATTACCTGAGTATACTTCGTATGTTGTTCCGTTACAGTTTGGTGTCGGAGTGATGTCTGCAATCAGTTTATATTTGAAGTTTGCCTCATTTCCTTTTGCATCAGCTGGTGCAACATTCTTTGTTACGAGAGTGATATTTTTGTCAGCAAATACTTTGTTGTTACTACCTTCACCTGTAAAGTTGCGCATTACGATAGAATCAAAAGGTGCAAGTCCTCCTGTGCTGTCGATAAAAGCATCGTAACGGTTATCATAAGCATATTGAACATCAATACAGTTTGTGGTGATTACATCAGAGATACAGTGTGATTCTCCGTTGTTAACAATGCGGTTATTTTTACTCTGAATTTTTGTCGAGAGTAAGTTACCTGAAGCGTATTCAACTTTAATGCCGTAATTAATCATGTCGTATCCAAGATCTTGATCCAGGGTAAGAATGATTCCGTGATCATTGAGGTAATTAATATCAACAGATTCTACATTTATTGCTGTTCTGTTGTTGATGTCTGAGTAGATTTTGATTGTGCTCTCTGTTGTTATAGGGTTTGACATATCTGAATGGTTCCAGTTAATTCTGTCATTTGCAAGAGCATGGTCAAAGTAAACATATACTTTGTTTGATTCAAAATCAGCAATTGTAAAGGTGATGTGCATGTCATCAATAGAACAGCGGTTTGTTACGGCTGTAAATCTAAAGCCTTCACGATGGTCCGATGCTGGACGTTCGTATGGAACTTGTGAATAATCTGCGAGGCGGTTTTTATGATTGTCGTACAAGGTTGCAAAAATTCCTGCTACGATTTTCTGGAAATAGATATCATTATAAACATCATTGTGGAATGAACCAGTTGTATCAGCTTTTGTACCAATAGAAGTACCGGTTGCATCAAGATTCCATCTTGAAGAGGCTTTAATATAAATAACTGCAAGATCTCCTTGACCTGTTGTTGTAACAGTACATTCAGCATCGATGTAAGCACCTGTAAATGCTGATGTTCCATCATTAAATTTAAACTGAGTTACAGCATTCCAGATTTCATTGTTACTGTTTTCAATTAATGAAGTAGCAAGCTTTTGAGGTGTTCCTGCAGGAACAACTCCATTAGTACAATTGTTTCTTACAAATTCAACTCTTAGGACATTATCACGTACTGCATAAGTTCCTGAAAGAAGTGGAATCTCTGGACCTGTAGTACGACCTTCTGAGGTAGTCTTTGAATTGTCGTCTACAAGAATTACCGGATGGAGGAATGCAATTCCTGTTTTGGTACAATTGAATTTACCTGTACCATCATCAGTTCCGTAGTCAATGGAATCTAAAGTGTCTGTAGAATTGTTTCCTGCATCAGTACAACCTTCACCTGCTGCAAGCCATGCAAAATCCCCATCGTGACAAGTTACTGTGCTACAGTTTTTAATTCTTGCATTGTAAGCTTCTGCAAATGAAACTGTTGCATCATCATTTGATTTAAGAGAAAGTGTCCAGTCTCCAGCTGGTTCAAGGTTTACACCGTTATCATAAAAATTCTGACCAGCATAAATTGTTTTTGAATCAAAGCCTGTAAGACTTGATCTGTAAATTGAATGATCTATAGCGGTTCCTTCTGGCAATAAAGCAGGAAATGCTGTAAGTGATGGTTCTTTTAATGCCGATGTGTTTCGAAGTGGATTTATGTATGCAATTAAATCATCAACGCCACCAAGATCGTACATGTTATCTGTGTTTCCATTTAAGAGAACAATGTCCATGCCGGATTTTATGTCTGCTTTAAGTGTGACGTTTCCATTGAAGAGAACAATATTTCCTTTGACATCGAGAGTACGGGCTGTAAATGAAACTGCTTGTGGAGAAGTTCCTTCCAGTGCGGAAATGTAAAGATCATCTGTTGTGCCGCTTCCGATTGTTATATCTGCTGTTGGGGAAGCAACAGCTCCGTTGTTTGAAGTATCAAAGGTTGATGCATTGTAGATATAAGTTGTGTTGTTGAAGGTGATTGCACTGTTGTTTGTTCTTACAGTTCCTGCAATCTGAGAAAGTCCTGTTCCATTTTTTGTAAAGCCTGTAAGGGCAGTGATAACAGATCCTTTTTCTGTCAGGAATAAATCAGAGTTTGTCAGTGCAACTGTCTGAGCTGTTGTGATTTTTGATGACTGTTCGGTTTTTATTTTTGCTCCGGTAATGGAAACTGTTTTAGCCTTCAATTCTTTTGCCTGAGATAAAGTTGTGTCCTTGTCTGTGATTGTTACGTCACCGAGAGAAACTAATGTTCCCATGTCAGATTGAAGGTTTACATTACCTGTTCCAGCTTTGATTGTAAGTGGCTGAGAATCTGCTATTTTCCCCTGGAACGGATTTTTAATTGTAATGTTTCCGCTTGCTGATGCAGTACCTGATGTAGTATCCAGAATGACAGATGAATTGACAGTAACTGTTCCTGTTCCTGAGAAATTGATGTCTTTTTTTTCTGTAATGATTTTTGTATCAGCAGTTTGAGATTCTGTTCCAAGATTTACTGTTCCTGCACCGGTTACAGTAAAGCCGTCTTTTGCAGTAATGACTACAGGTGATGGAATAGAAAGTTTTTTACCTGTGGCAATGTTTGCTGTGAGAGATTTTACTGTAACATCCTTTTTGAGATCATAGTCTGCCTGGTGTGTGCTGTCATTATCCAATGTAAGATTATAAGAAGCTCCAGTGATAGTTGCATTGTCTTCAAAGGTAATATTGTTCTTTGCTTTTAATGTAACGTCCTGAGTTAATGTAACTTTTCCCTGATATTTCTGACTTCCGGAAGTTGTAATGTCTGTGCCGATAGATGCATCGCCGTTAACTGACAAAGTTGTTACATCTGTAATTGTAGCTGTAGTTGTAAGTTTTGTTCCGATGTTAAGGACCTTAGAATTTCCATCCAAAGCCTGAGAAACTGTAAAGGAACCTTTTGTTTTAATATTGCCTGCAAGCTTTACAGTGCCTGAAATAATCACATTGTTGTAATCTGCAGCAGTGTCATCTGCCGGATTAATGTTTTCAACTGTTGAAGAACCTTCTGCAAATTCAACAGTTCCCTGAGTTGTGTCCACGAGATACTTTGCAGTTGGTAAAGTTGTATCGATAAAGCGTCCTGTGTTCTGGAATATTACAGTACCTTTGTTTGTAAGTGGTGAGGATGTTTTTATAAGCTGAATGTTGTAAGTTGTATTAATCGAAGCTGCTGCATCTGCATCAACCTCAAGTGAGTCGAGAATAATTCCTTTTGACGCACTGCTGTAAACAGGATATTTGGAATTTGCATTTGCCACAACTTTAACAGTATCTTCATCAGAGCCGTTTCCTGGAAAGTCTGTCGCAGTTGTCCAGACTCCTGCTGATGATTCAACCTGCCAGTTTGCTGCAGTTTCCCAGTCTGTACCTGTTGTGTTACTAAGCCATCTGTAATTGGCTGCAAAAATCCAGTTTGTATTATTGCCATTGTTTGTTGAGTATGATGGTCTGATGAAAGGATTTGTTGACTTCGAATCTGTTACGATTGCATGTGTTACATTTGCATCGCCTGCTGGTGTTGTGAGAATCCATTGAGATCCTGCAGTCTGGCTGTTAAGTGTAATCTTAGAAGCAGTTTCTCCTGTAATAGTGAAGCTTCCATCTATGGTTAAAGTTTTTCCGGCTTCGAAAGAAAGAGTTTTACCTGCCTGGGTACATGTAAAGTCACCGTTTACTTTATTGTTACCTGAGATGAGTGATGTTCCTGTTCCTGCGATTGTAAGGTTGTTGAAGGTGTTTGCAGAACCTGAAATGCTTCCTGCTAATGTAACATTACCTTTGTAAGTTTGAGTACCAGAAGAATTTATGTCTCTCTTAATTTCAGTGTCTCCATATATAGTGATGGAGTTAAAGGGTTGGCTGTTTCCTACAGTACCATTAAAAATAACTTTTGGTGTTTGAGTACTGCTTCCGATTGTTAAATCTTTTGCAGGGTATGAAGCATGAGAGTGAATTGTGTTAAATGTAATCGTTGCATCAGAAGGTGCTAAGAGAGTTACGTTTTCATTTACTACAACATCTCCAGAATAAGTCTGATTTCCTGTTGTAGTTACAGTGGTTGTGCCACCAAGAAACTGTGCACCATTTGATGCAGTTATTGTGCCTGCATTTATTATTCCTCTGAACCATGCATCTGTTACAGAAAGACTTTCTGTACAGTTGATGCTGGAAGGGTTATTTCCTTCATAGTGAGTTCCTGTAGAACTGTTAAGGCTGATGTTTTTAAGTTTGTTTAAAGCAGTTCCTAATGAGGTATTTAAATTTTGAGTAATACCTTTTGCATTTACAGTTAAATCATGTTCTGTTCCGTCTGTAATGACATCTCCTGCAAAAGTTACTTTATATGTTGAAACACCATCAATTGTTGTATCATAAGCCAGTGTAACTTTAGGTAGAGTTGTGTTGGCTGCAAGAGTAGGGGAATCATTAAGTGTCAAGTTTGAGGAATTGATTGTTCCTGCAAGTGTAACAGCTGGAATGCTGCTTATATTCAGTTCAGCATTGCCTGTTGCTCCCATGTTGAACACATCGTCTGCATCGTTTCCAAAGTCAATTGAAGTGCCGTAGAAATTCATTTCGCCGATAGTGGTTGTCTGAGCGCCTGTGCCCTGATTGAATTTTAAAATGGAATTATTTGGCGCGGTCATTGAAGAAATTGAAAGATTACCATGGCTTTCTAGAGTTGCATTAGGAGCCAAAGTGATGTTATTCAATGAAGCTGAGCCTTTAAATGTACATGAGCCGCCTTCTCCAATAACTAAGGCGCAGGATGGTGCTGTTGTAACATCGCTTGTTGCAACAGGATAGCGAGTAAATCCTCCAGGAATTTCAATACGGCTTATTGTTTCAAGATCTGTAATGTCAGAAATTCCTGTCCAGTTAGCAGGATCGAACCAGTCATCGCTTTGTGTGCCGCTCCAGAAAGCGGTTCCCGAAACAGTTTTGGTGATTGCCGATCCATATGTTCCTGACACAGTTACATCTTTTGCAGAGACATTATCTGTATCAGTAGGTTCTGCATTTACAACAATTTCTCCGTCTCCTGTAAATTCAAGAAAGGAATAGTCCTTGTTTCCTGCATTTGTATCAAGAGTATTCGAGATTGTAAGAACAACCGGGGCTGAAACTTCAAGGTGTTTTTCGTAATAATAAGCAGTGGCATCAAGATTTGTTACTTCTACAGTTCCACTGCCAACTGAATCAATAAATTTTACGCTGCCGCTTCTTTTGGTTCCTAAAGGAAAGTAAGTACCGATTTTGAGATTTGCAATATTTAAAGTATGTCCTTTAAGGTCAATGACACAGGTATTTGCATCAGAGTTGTTTAGACGGTTATAAATGTTAAGGGTTGTGATAGTGATGTCAGCATCAATATCTACAGTATTATCGTCATTTCGAATTGCATAGTCATCTATATTTGTATTCCAGGTTAAATCGGCTGCAAAAATTCCACTTGCAGCTGTCATAATCATAAGCAATGCTGCAATCGCCGGTTTTGAGAGCTTTAATTTACTGATTCTGTCAGAATTTAATCTATTCAATAGAAAAAACATGTGTTTTTCCTCCAAATTTATACCTATTCCCCTCAAATATCGGAAAAATTCACTATTCACCTTAGAAAATTCCTCCATACATATTAGTTACAACAAAAGGCAAGCTATCCAGATGATAATTGCAGGAAAAAGATTTTTTGAGTTTGTTAAGGATTATATTTGATTTTACTTTTTAGACGTTGTGTTGTAAAATCAACCCTATGAAAGCTACAAAAAATTCTAAAAATACAAATGTCCAGGAAGCTCTTGATAAGCTTACCCTTCAGGAAAAAATCAGATTATTAAATGGTGTTGGCAGCTGGTATACTTCAGATGCTAACGGAAAGCTTCCTGCTGTAATGATGACAGATGGTCCTCACGGATTACGCAAACAAGGAAAAGAACAGAATCTAGCCGATATCAATGATTCAATTCAGTCAACTTGTTTTCCAACAGCCAGTTGTGTTGCAAACTCGTGGGATCTTGATCTTATGCACGAAATGTCCGGGGCAATTGCAGATCAGGCATTAAAAGAAGAAGTGGGAATTGTTCTTGGCTGTGGAATGAATATTAAGCGTTCTCCAATGTGTGGCCGTAACTTTGAATATTTTTCAGAAGATCCACTACTTGCAGGTTCCCTTGCTGCAGCTTACATTGATGGAATGCAGTCAAAAAATGTTGGAACTTCAATTAAACATTTCTGCTGTAACAATCAGGAAACTCGCCGTCAGTCATCGGATTCAATTGTTGATGACAGAGCACTTCGCGAAATATATTTGCGTCCTTTTGAAATTGCTGTTCGTAATACTCAGCCAACTACAATCATGGCTTCGTATAACAAGGTAAATGGCAAATACTCATGTCTAAATAAAGAAATCATTACAGACATTGTTCGAGGTGAATGGGGATATGAAGGTGCAGTTATTTCTGACTGGGGTGCTGCAGTAAGTATTGCTGATTGTATCAAAGCTGGGCTTGATCTTGCTATGCCTGATTCTGGTGGTTATCAGCCTGATATGATTCAGAAGGCTTATGATGAAGGCTATATTACTGAAGAAGAAATCAATCGTTCAGCTGCAAAAGTAATTGAATTGATTCAGCGTGTTGCAAACAATCCGAAGGTTGATGTTGATTATAATGAACATCATCAGCTTGCAAGAAAAATTGCTGCAAACTCAGCAGTTCTTTTAAAGAATGCTGGAGTTCTTCCTCTTTCAGATAAACAGAAGGATATTGTTGTTCTTGGACAGATGGCAGATGGAATGAGATTCCAGGGTGGTGGTTCAAGTCATATCAATGCATTTACAGGACCAAATGCAATTGATTCTCTTAAAGCTGCCGGCTTTAATGTTCATTACGCTCCTGCATATCCTTCTGATGAAGATGTTGAGACAACAACACCTGAAGAATTTCAGCGACTTGCTCAGGAAGCCGTTTCTCTTGCAAAAGAAGCTGAAGTAAAGAAAATGCCTGTGCTTTTATTCTGTGGACTTACAAACAGAACAGAAGGAGAAGGATTTGATCGTCATGATATGAATCTTCCTTCTGAACAGCTATCTGTAATTACAAAAATTCTTCAGATGAATAGAAATATTACAGTGGTTGCATTTGGTGGATCTCCATTTGCAATACCATTTGTTGATGATGTTGCGGCTGTGCTTCATATGTATCTTGCAGGTGAAGCTGTAGGTGAAGCCTGTGTTGATCTTCTTACCGGTAAAGTAAATCCAAGTGGTAAGCTTTCAGAAAGTTATCCTTTCTCAGAAAAAGATGTTCCATCAAAAGCAACATGGGGTAAAGAAACTCCAGATATTGAATATCGTGAAAGTATTTTTACAGGTTACCGTTTCTACGATACATTCAATGTTCCTGTTCAGTATGAATTTGGTTATGGACTTTCATATACTAAATTCAGTTATACAGGTCTTGAAGTATCTTCTGCTGATTTTGATGCAACAGATGCAAATTCTGCTATTGGCAATGTTGGTGCAACATGTGGTTATGCAGCAGGTGCATCAAAGAGCAAGAAGAATCTTAAGGTTAAGTTTACTGTAAAGAATATAGGTAAGGTTGCAGGAGCAGAAGTAGTTCAGATTTATGTAAAGAATCCAAAGGCTGATTACCTTCGTCCTTCAAGAGAGCTTCGTGCATTTACAAAAGTTTTCCTTGAACCAGGAAAGAGCAAGAAAGTAACAATCGAACTTGATGCAAAAGCATTCAGTATGTTTGATGTAAATTCAAATGAATACATTGCACCTGCAGGAAATTACGAAATTCAGGTTGCAGCATCTCTTAATGATGTTAAGCTTAAGAAATCAATAAAAGTAAAAGGTGTTAAATACACTGCTGATGATAGAGTAAAGCTTACTTCATATTTTGTTGCAGATCCAGAAGATGCTCCAAAAGCAAAATCAAAAGCAAAGACTTCTGCAAAGGCTACCGCTAAAGCAAAGACAGAAAAAACAGTAAAGGTTGAAAAGAAAGCAACTGTAAATGTTGATGAGCTTTTCACACATGAAGATTTTGCAAAATTGTATGGTAAACCACTTCCTGAAGATTTTACTCCAGTTGCAGGAACATTCTCAATTTTGAATAATATTAATGAAGCTGCAGCTATCAGTCCACTTTGTGTAAAGATTCGTGAAAAGATGGTTGAAAGAATTGTGAATGATGCAAAAAAACGAGGGCGTTCAGAAAATGATCCTTCAGTTAAAATTGGAATCTGTGGATGTACTGAAAATCCT
Source organism: Treponema sp. (assembly GCA_018385415.1). Classification (GTDB taxonomy): domain Bacteria; phylum Spirochaetota; class Spirochaetia; order Treponematales; family Treponemataceae; genus Treponema_D. The sequence continues at coordinate 47,080 of JAHAZA010000065.1, forward strand.
CTTGAAAGCATTATTCTTCTTTCTGCCCGCCAATTCCACGAAAATTATGCTGAGGCAATTGCACATCTTGCAAATAACAAAAAATTTGCAGCTCTTAAGAGTTTTCTTAAGAAAAGAAAGTAAGTAATAAAAAAAATAAATTTTACTTAAAAAAATCCGGGTTTACCATTTGCCTTCGCATTGCGTATGCAAAGTGATAAACCCGTTTTTTATTTTTTTTACCTGTTATTTACTTTTTCTTAAAGTCCATTATTACATCAATGGAAGAAATACATGCACCCCGAAGACCATTTTTTTCAAGGGAATCAACTCCGCGGATTGTTGTGCCGTTAGGTGAACATACTGCATCTTTAAGAACGCCAGGATGGCTTTTTGTTACCTGTTGAAGTTTTGCACTTCCCAGCATTGTCTGACTTACAAGACGGTAAGCAGTATCACGACTGATTCCATACTTAACAGCTGCATCTGCATAAGCTTCCATAACCAGATCCATGAATGCTGGACCACAACCAGAAATTGCACCGCCAATTCCCATAAGGTTAGTTGGTAATTCCTCTACAATTCCCAGTGCACTGAAAAGTTCCTTTAACTGAGTAAGTTCATCAGAGGTAAGTGAGTTTGTTTTTTCAAAAAGCATTACACCTTCGCCAACCATTGCTGGTGTATTGGGCATAATGCACTGAATGCGTACATTATCTGTGAGAATTGCGTGAAAAGTTTCGAAAACCCAGCCTGCTGCAACAGAAATAAGTGCTTTGCTTTTTAATTCATCTTTAACTTCAGAAAGCACACTTTCAATCTGATAAGGTTTACAAGCAAGGATTAAAGTATCACAAGCTTTAACCAGTTCCTTTAAAGATGCAACTGCTGTAAAGCCAACCTTTGATGCATTAGCCTGTAGCTTTTGCTGGTTAGGTGCAAAAGCAAAAATGTTTTCTTTGTTGATTTTATGAGAGTTGATAAATCCCTGGACAATAGCAAGTGCCATGTTCCCCATTCCAATGAATCCAATTTTATCCATATCAAAACTTCCTGATGATTTACTTTTATTGTTTAAATTACATAAAAGAGTAAAATATGTCTATCCTATGTTGGTATTTCCACTATTTCAAATAATTTTCAAAAATCTTTTCGTAATCGGCACGGGTTTCGGCGTGGACAATTTCAAGGCGCATGGCAGCTCCGCCTTCGATGCCTTTGGAGTAGGCACAGAAGCGTTTACGCATGTCTTTGCAGGCAGCCTGTTCACCACGGTCCTCGATTAAGACTGACAGTTCTTCAAAGCCTGCATCAAGTCTTTCTTTGACTGGAATTTCATCATATGTTCCTGTTTCTAAAAGCTGTCTTGTCTGTCTGAAAATGAATGGTTTACCCATGGCGCCACGGGCAAACATTACGCCGTCAACGCCTGTGTATTCAAGCATTTTTTTTGCATCTTCAGGAAAGAATATGTCGCCGGAACCGAATACTGGTACACGGCCTTTTACAAGTTCTACAAGTTCCTTCAAGTAGTCCCAGTTGGAACGACCTTCATAGCCTTGTGCTCTTGTTCTTGGATGCATAGTAATTGCAGCTGCCCCTGCAGCGATTGCAGTTTCCGCAGCTTCTCTAAATGTAATGGAAAGCTGATCCCAGCCTGAACGGATCTTTACCGTCACTGGAATATCAGCGCCCTTGTCTTTTACGCCTTTTACAACGCTTTCTATAATAACACCAAGGCGGTCAACATCACGGGTCAGACTTGATCCGGCACCGGTCTTAACAACCTTTGGAACAGGGCAGCCTGCATTGATATCGATGCAGCTGCATTTTGTCTGTTCAAGAACAAGACCCGTGGCGTTGTACATTACTTCAGGAGTTCCTCCAAAAATCTGTACGGCGTACTTTTCTTCATTTGGGGCTGCTTTCATTATTTCCTGGGTGTTTTGATTGCGGCGGGTCAAGGCTTCTGCGCTAACCATTTCAGTGTATTCAAAATTTGAGCCGCCACGGACACATAGGCCTCGGAACGCCCTGTCGCTGTAACCTGCAACAGGGGCCAGAAAAAGATTTCCGTCGAGAGAAAGAGATCCGATTTGTACCGGGTGATATAAGTTCATTTTGATTAATGGATCCAGTGTCTGCTTTGGAAGGTGATTATTCTTCTGGAAGTTTGAAAACTTTGCAGCTGTTTTTCCAGAGCTGAACACTGAGTTCTTCAAGGTCCATTTCAAGCATTTCTGCAAGGAACTTCGCAGTCGAAGGAAGGTATCCTGGCATTGTGCGTTTCTTTTCGCGGAATTCTGAAGGAATCATGAAAGGACTTTCAGTTTCGATGAGAATTCTATCCAATGGAATGTTAAGAACTGTTTCGTGGAGATTTCTTGCATTGCGGTATGTAAGATTTCCTGCGAAAGAGAAATAGATGTTCTTATCAAGACACTTCTTTGCGTATTCAGCATTTTCTGAATAGCAGTGAAGGATAGCACCTGAATCAGGAAGGCGCTGTGTAAGAATGTCGTATACATCTTTTCCTGCGTCACGGTTGTGGATGATTACAGGAAGATTGTGTTTTTGCGCAAGTTCCAGCTGAGTAATGAAAAGTTCAATCTGGGAACGTTTGTCACCGAACTGCTTATAGTAGTCCAATCCTGTTTCACCAACTGCAACTACATTTGGAAGCTTAAGGTTATCTTCGATTGTTTGAATGTAATTTGAGCCGGGATTTGTTACTTCAGATGGAGCAACACCTACGGCATGGTAAATTCCAGGAACACTTTTTAAAGTAGGGTATACTTTTGCAAAGTCATGGAGGGAGTTGTTGATGCTGACAATACGAGAAACTCCAGCCTGCTTAGCCTGTTGTATAACGCGTAATTGTTCTATAGGGTCATCGTAAATAAGCCCGATGTGGGCATGAGTATCAAAAAACTGCATGGCTTTTCTCTCAAAATAATTTGAATGAAGTGGTTTTTAGACCACCAGAGGGTGATATTTAGTTTTTTATTCCAAAAAACTAAAAATTTTCTATATATAAATAAAGATAACATAGGAAATTCCAATCGTCAACTAGTTTGTAAATTGCTATCTTGATGGAAAAGTGTAGAAAAAAGTCTCAAAAAACCTTCTGGCAAGAAAATCAATTTCATTTGACAGTATTTCCCCATACATGTTATAATTTTAGAGACTATCGGTTTTTTTATGGTGAGAATTTTATTATGTTCCGATAATCGTTTTATAAATATATCTGGAGAAAAAAGTGTCTAAAAGAAAAAACTCGATGAGTTCTTTTTCAAAATCCTCTAAAGAAAGCATCTTTAACAAGATAGGAAAATTCTTCAGTAAAATTTTCCATATCTTTGATAATAAATTGACTATCATGATCGTTCCTCATGAAAAGGGAAAGGTCGTAAACTTTCAGACAAATGTTCTTGCTATGTGTCTTGCAGTAGTTGTTGTAGCAGGAATTTTGTTCTCGTTCATTTTCTTCAATAAGCATGCAGTTGCTTCAAGTGCTGAAATCAACAGACTTTATGCAGAAAACCGTCAGACAATGGCCAGCCTTGATGAGCTTCGTGATGAGAACAATAATCTTCTTCAGACAGGTAAAAGATTCCAGTCATCACTTTCAAATACCCTTTCACTTCTTGGTATTGAACAGGAATCAACACAGACAAATAGTTCACTTAATAACAGCGACTTAAGTTCACTCTTCTCAACAGAAGAATTAAGTGCAGGTTCAATCAAAGAAACTGCAGATATCAGACAGCTTACTTCATACCTTGAAGGTGCTGTACAGCCAATTGAACAGATCGGAAAAATGCTTGAAACACAGAACTCATTGTTCTCTGACATTCCAAGTATCTGGCCTGTAAGAAGTCCTCAGCTTCACGTATCAATGCCATTTGGTCCAAACGTTCATCCTATTACAGGACAGTGGTATATTCACAAGGGTATTGATATGTCTACATGGCGTTCGGGTGATCCAATCTATGCAACAGCAAACGGTCAGGTTGTAAATGCATTCTACGATGCAGGTTATGGTAACAACGTAATTATTAAACACAAACACGGTATTTATACACGCTATGCTCATATGAACACTATTCATGTTGAAAAAGGTGAATTCGTTTCACAGTATCATGTTATTGGAACTATCGGTAACACTGGTATTACAACTGGTCCACACCTTCATTACGAAGTTCATATTGGTTCTGATGTTGTTGACCCTAACAAGTATCTCAATATTAAGGTTGCTCGCTAATGGCTGCGTTTGACGATATCTCGATTAATACAATGATTGGCGGTGGATCTGCATTCTACGGAGACCTTCGTGTTTCTGGTGGTATGATGATCGACGGTGACGTTGATGGAAACATTGAAATCAGCGGAAACATTATTGTTGCAGAACGCGCCAGAGTACGGGGCAATATTACTGCTAAATCTGCAATCATAAGTGGAATCGTTATTGGTGATATCAGAGCTCCAGAGAGCATTAAGCTTATGTCTTCTTCTACAGTAATTGGTGATGTATCAACAAGAAAGCTTCATGTAGCAGACAAAGTTATTTTACATGGCCACTGTATTTCAATTGCAGATCAGGAACGTTACGAAAAGGAAGATACAGTTCAATCTCAGTCTAAGGAAATTCGAAACAAGGCATTTGTACGATGAATTCGGTAGATACCACTAATTCACTTTATTTTGCCGCAGCTGTCTCAGCATCCCAGAATCAGACTGCAAGAGAACTTAAGAACAAGAAAGATGAAAAAATAGGAAGCAAGTTCACTTCGCTTTTAAAAGATAAACAGGAAGAAAATTACCTTATATCTATCGGACTTCCGCCAGAAATTTCTGGAATGTCAACAGATGATGCGGTAACATTTCTTCAGGATGAACTTGCTGCTGCCGGGGACGAATTAGGATTAAACGCAACTCCTCAGGCATTTGACAGATATAAAAAGGCCGTTGGCCAGTTTATTAAATTCTTGGAGAAAAATAATTATACAATTGAGATTCACAAACGTCCTCAGCGTAGAAGAGGAAAGGCAGTAAAGCCGGCAATTCAGGTTGTTGCAATCAATGAAGAGCTGGATAAGCTGGCTTATGGTTTGTGGTATAACCAGCTGGACAAACTGAAGCTTCTGGAAAAAGTTCATCAGATTAATGGGCTTGTAATTGATCTGCTTGCAATTTAGCGGTTATTTCAAAGTATGATTGGACACTAATATGAGTGATATTTTCGAAAACGATATTGATTCAGAAAACGACCTTTCTGGTCTCGAAGATGATGCAGGGGTAGATTTATCTTCACGTGAAGATTACGTTTTTATTCAGCCACTTTATAGACTTAAGCTTGAATATTCCTGCGAAGGCCTTTATGCAAATGTGGAAGAAGATTCAAAGCTGGATATCAAAGCCGGCGATTATGTAATCGTTCCTACAAGATATGGAAAAGACCTTGCACTTTGTCTTGGTGTTGCAAACACACCAATCGGAATAAAACCAGAAGATGTTGTAATCATTGACCGTAAGGCAACAGAAGAAGATCTTAAAAAAGCTGTTGAACTTAAAGAAAAAGAAAAGGATGCCTTCAAAACCTTCAAAGAAAAAGTTGCATTCCACAAACTTGATATGAAGCTTATTTCAACACACTTCTTGATTGATGAACAGAAAGCGCTTTTCTTCTTCAGTGCAGATAATCGCGTAGACTTTAGGGAACTTGTAAAAGATTTGGTTTCAGTTTTCAAAATGAGAATTGAATTGCGCCAGGTTGGTGTTCGCGATGAATCTCGTATCACTGGAGGATTGGGCGTGTGTGGTCGTCCTTACTGCTGTCATGCAGTTAGTGACAAGCTTCGTCCTGTATCAATCAGAATGGCAAAAGATCAGAATCTTTCCTTGAACTCAATGAAGATTTCAGGACAGTGTGGAAGGCTTTTATGCTGTCTGTCTTATGAGTTTGATTTTTATGCTGAGGCTAGAAAGAAGCTGCCTTCTGAAGGTCTTCATATTTTCTATGATGGAACAAACTTCAGGATTACAGAAATCAATCCGTTGACTTCGATGATTAAAATGAGTGGAGACGATGGACGTCTTATCGAAGTAAATTCCAACCGCTTTGTAAAAGAAAACGGAAAGTGGAAGATTAACTAAAAAACGGAGATTATATTTTTCACTTTTAGAAATTAACTTGACGAAAAAAAGGGCAAAAATCAGAAGTTTTTTGCCCTTTTTTTGTAAAAAGCTGTCATTTTTCTATACAAATTTTACAAAAGACGGATAAAAAAGATTTCAAAATTGAGATTTTGGAGTAAAATAATAGTAGTGAAAATTGGGTTTTCTGCCGATATTGAAGTGTTAGACTATACACTAAAGGGCTAACTATATATTGAGGTAATATATGAAAAAGTGTTTCAAATTCTTAAAGTTTGCTGTAAGCTTGCTTGCAATCTCATTATTTGCTGGTTGTGAAACTGGTCTTGGTTCTGCATTAGACCTGGAAGCACCGGAAATTACGGTTACCAGTCCTGTTACTCTTTCCAATGTTCATAAGTGTGTTACTATTACAGGAACATGTAAAGACAATATTGGTGTTGTAAGAATTGATGTGCAGGATAAACAGACAGGTCAGATTTATCAAGGATCTACTATTACAGGAAATACCTGGACTACAACTATTGAACTTGAAGAAGGCGAAAAAACACTTTTATGTATTGCCCGTGATGCTGCAGGTAATCAGTCTGCAAAATCAAGTAAAACAGTAATTTACCTCGTTGACGAAACAGCTCCTGAAGGTCTTTCATGGTATGTAGACCGGGGAAATAATGTTCAGACACCATTGATGGATCTTGAAACACTCCAGACAATGGATTATGACGACTTTACAAATATTGATGTACCACAAAATGAAAAGTTCAGTATTTATGGCCGCTTCTATGATGCAATGAGCATCAATACAATCACATTGACATTGTATGAAGATGAAAGAAAGGTTGCCGAAAAAACTGTAACTGCATCAACAATTGAACCGGGAAGTTCTATTTATTCACCTTGCTTTGAATTTGAAGCTTCTGAACTTTCAGGATGTTCAACCGGAAAGCATTATTTAAGACTTGAATATACATCGAATGATGAACACGGAAACGAAACAACTCACGAATTACCATATATGATCTGGTGGCCAGAAAGTGACCAGCCAAGAATCCAGCTTTCGGATGTTAAAAACGGAACAATGCGTGTAAATATCGGAAGTGCAATTCCTGTTCACTTTTTTGATGATGACCTTTTAAGTGAAGTTAAAGCTACATTGTATAATGGAAATGTTGATGTAAACGCAATCAAATCAAATCCATCGTCAATTATATGGGAATATGCTCAGTCAGGAATCGATGGTCAATCTAAGCGAGATCTTCCTGTCCAGGTTTATGCACCAAACCTACCTTGTCAGAGACAGCTTGTTACATATGCAAAAGATACAAGCGGAAATGTAGCAGTAAAAATATGTCCGGTTGAAATAACTGATGCATCAAAACCTTTGCTTTTTGTTGAAACTCCAGAAGAAAATACAATTCCAAATATTGAAGAAGATACAGCTTCTACAATTAAGATTGCAGGTTATGCACTTGATACATCTGGATGCCGCGAACTTAAGATTGCTTATGTTCCAGGTAAAACAGGTTATCAGGCAGAAGAAAGAGGAAAGGCTCTTATAAAAGGAACTGTAACTGCAGAAAACGGAGAATTTGTAAAAGCTTACACTCTTGATACTCAGACAGATGATAATGGATGGAAAAAGCAGACATTTGAATTTGAGTTTGACTTATTGAAGGACTTTAAAAATGGAGATGTATCATATGCATCTGAAGACAAGTTCTTTGAAATGTGTCTTACTGACCTTGATAATAACCAGGTTTACAAACAGCTTGTTCTTTTAGGTGATAAGACAGCTCCAAAAATTGCAATTACTTCTCCTGCAACAGATATGTCGGTATATGACTATGTAATGGGTGAAGAATATTTTGAAATTAAGTTCAGTGCAGACAAAACATCAGGTCTTGGTGTTGATGAAGATAAATATAAAGTTACAGTTGTATGGACTGATAATTCTATTGATGAATACACAAAGGCAAAATCTAACCTTACTGTTTCAGGTGGCGTTGCAACTGTAAAAATTCCAAAGAGCGAAATTGCATCTAAAAAAGATGTTAACCTTCAGCCAAAGATTGAGTTTGAAGCTTACGACGTTCTTGGTAACAAAGGTGTTGAAAGACGAAATGTTGTATTGAGTCCTCTTCCACAGTTAAAGTCACTTCTTTCTGGAAACATGAACGGAACATTTAAGAAAGGGGATGTAATTAACTTTCAGGCTGTATTCTCTGATGCTGTAAAAGTTGCTGGTACTCCAAAACTTGTTCTCCAGTATTTTGAAGGAGATTCAAATCCTAAATTTGCAGATTATTCTGGAACTGGTAACAGAACTGATACACTGGTATTTACATTTAAAGTTCCAGAAGATGCAGAATGTGACAAACTGATTGTTGATAACGTAAATCCAATCGTAGTAAAAGAAGGCGATGCCATTACAGAAATATCAATTAAGACTGCATCAAAGGGTGAAGGTCCTGCATATTTAACAACACTTACAAAAGCAAATACTCTTCCTGGAAAAGAATTTAAGCTTGATGGAAAACTCCCGGAAATTGAAAGTATTACTGTTGTTCCTGAAGATGAAAATATTAAAGCAAATGCTGACGGTAACTATTACCTTAAGGCAAATGAAACAATCAAAGCAGTTGTTAAGTTTACAGAAAAAGTAAATATTAACGGAAGTCCTGTTCTTCATCTGTTTGGTGGAGCTGCAGGTACAGATAAAATAGATTTTGTACTACAGAGCATTGATAAAGATACAATTACATTTATTCACAAAATTGTAAAAGGAGAAACTCCTGCAAAATCAACTCCTGAAGGTGTCCTTAAGTATGACTTTGAAAAAGCCTTTACTAAAGCAACAACAGGTTCAAATGCTAGATATGTAACAGAAATTACTGATGAAGCCGGAAACCCTCTTAAGCTTGTTAAAACAACTAAAGGTGATAAAAATCTTGTAATTGATACAACTGCTCCTTCTGCAATTAAGGTAAATATTACAGGTGGTGAAAATAAAAAATATAATGCTGCACAAATTCTGACTTTAACAGGAGAAGATGGTGCAACAATCGAATATTCTCATAATGGTGGAATAAGCTGGTGGATTTATGACGGAGAAGTTACATTTAACGCAACTGGCTTTACTAACAAGAACGAAAACGTAACTGTTTCTGGCGGTGAATATACAGTAATGGCACGTCAGACAGATAAAGCCGGAAACATGTCTGAAGAATCTGATAAATCACATTTTACTATCAATAACACTTTCCCTGGTATAACAAGCCTTGTAATTTCAAAGGCTGACGGAAAATATCCTGCAGGAGATACTGTAAAATTTGTACTTACATACGCAGACAAAATAAAGGCTCCTGATGCAACAAGCATCGTTCTTTCATTCAATTTGGGCCCTGATCCTGTAGCAGTAACAAGAACCGTAAACGTAAAGCCTGTAACAGCAGATGCTGGCAGCGACAGGTTAGAATTTGAATATACCGTAGGCAATACGGATGAAGGACAGGGAATTACCGTTACCAATATTGATTACAGTTCAGTTTCAGGTAAGAAGCCTGTTGACCTTTATGGAAACAGCCCTTCTGCAAACTCAGTTGCAGTTTCAAATACGGGAGTATTTGCTGCCTCAAAACGCGTTGGAATTACTCTTGACGGTAAGGATCCTGAAATTACAGGCTATGTTCCAGCCTTAAATGCAGTTGTTGCAGACGGAAACGTGGTGACACTTACATTCTCAGAAAATGTAGAAAAGGAATCTGGACTCATTACATTGAGAAGAAAGTCTACATCAGAAGAACCTTGGAGAATTCCTCCGGTAATGACAGAAGAAGAATTTAACTCTGTTTATAATGAACTTGATGACACAGATAAAGAAAAGTTGATTAAGATGGACGGTGGTGCTCCAAAAATGTTTGAGAAAAACGGTCAGCCATTAGGTCCATACAAGCGAATTACTCATGGTCTTATAGGTGGTAACGGATCTTCAACAGTTCCTGATACATCTACAAAATTCGTTCTTGATTTTAATATTGGAATAAAAGACGGATCTGGATATCTTGCCGATGGAACAAAAGTTAATGTAAGTGACCTTCGTGGGGTGTTTGAAAAAGCCGGCTATCACAAGCAGGAAGTTGAAGTAACTGATGCTTCAGTAGTAATCAATAGTGAAAATAAAAAACAGGTTACAATCAAATTCCCTAAGGCACTTGCAGATGGCCGTGAGTGGGAACTCTTTATTGCACCTGGTGCATTCCGTGATGAAACAGGAAACCTTTTTGCTGGACTTGGATATACAGTATCGGGTGAGACAGCAACAATGGATGCAAATTCCACACACTCTTTCTGGTCCAACAAGGTTGCAAAACCTTGGATCCGTGTAGACAGATACAGTCATGGTTATGCTGCCATTGAGCCAACTGTTAATGGAAGCGGCGCAAATGCAACTTACAGTGGAGTAAAAATCATTACTTCGTATGGTACATCAAAGAGTTCAAAGAACCCAAACGGAGCAAATACTGTTCCTTCAGGTTATGCCCGTGTAAGGATTGACTGTGAAACTCCAGGTTCAGTAATCAATTATGGCTGGAATGGAAAAGTTACAGGAACCTCTGTAGCTAATAGTACACAGTCTAACCTTTGGTCAGCTACAACAACTCTTACTGATCTTGATCCGAGTGGCATTACAGCAAATAAAACTTACAACGGATACTTTGTTGTTGGTGATGGAGAATTACTTACAGCTCGCCGAGATTTTGTAAAAGCACAGGCAACAAAAACTGGCTTTATATCATCTGATGATAGCTATGAAGGTGTATTTAAAACCCTCGTAACCTGTTATGTAGACGAAAACTGTAAGAACGATTGGAATGGAGATGTTGATGCAAAATTTCTTGAAATCCAGGGCGGTAGTGGAGCGGGCGGTATGCCGGCCTACGGTGGATTCCCTATACGAGATGCGGAAGAAGGAAAAGGTCATGATAAATGTGCCTATGTCTATGTAGAAAACAGACAATTCGTTTGGCAAACCTATGAAATTGTAAGTACCTGGTGGATATTGCCATACAATGGAAACTATACGAGTAAATATTACTATGCAGGTTACGGTTATAATAATCATATTTATAATCCTCGGTTCTATAGTGCATCTAGTGCTGCAACGAACCTGCAAAATACTTATACTGAAGTAACAGCTGATAGTGTTAAATAACGAGGAAGAAAATGAAAAAATTAAGATTAGGGAAAATTATTTTAACATCTTTATTTATAAGTCTCTTGTCTTTCTCCTGTGAAGTAGGTCTTGGAGAAGCAATTGATATTACAGCTCCAGAAATTAAAATTATTTCTCCAACAGTCTCACAGTCTGTTTCAAAACAATTTGTTATTACTGGAGTTGCTTCTGATGACTTTGGCCTTAAGGAAGTTACTGTAGATATTGCAGGTGATGGACTTAATGAAAAATTTCAGTGGAAGGGTTCATCATGGCAGCGGTTAAATAATGATCTCTGGGAAGATTATGATTCTGTTACAAATAATGGGAATGCAAAAAAACTTGAGTTCAGTATTCCTATTGATGCTTCTAATGCAGTTTCTGGACATGAATATACTATTACTACAAAAGTTTCTGACCTTTACAGCAATGAAGGCGGAAAAACAAAAGATGAACGTAATGTAATAATTGATACAACAGAACCTGTTGTATCAATTATAGAACCAGTTCGTCTTTTTAGTGCAACTGATTCTCAGTTTGATACTTATGTATTAAAAAATAATAGTATTCTTCCAAAGATTAAAAACGGAACATTTACAATAAGTGGTTCTCAAAAAGAAGATACAAATCTTGATTACCTTGTTGTTTATCTTGATAAAGAAACTTCAACAATTCCACTTTTGCCACGAACTTCAACTTACCCAGTGCAAAATCCACTGGTAAAGAAAGAAATAACCGGAGAAAATTTAAGAAACTGGTCAACAACAATTACAGCAGAAGATTTTACAGATCAGAGTATTCTTGACTTTGACCGAAATGCAGATAATGATGTTAAAAATAAAGGACATATTCTTCGCCTTGTAACAGAAAGTCATGATCAGGCAGGAAACGTAGAGATTAAGTCTCACGGCTGGTTTAAGTTTAACAATGGTGCTGATATTCCTTGGGTTTCTGCAACATTTGGTGAAAATACACTGGAAGAATCTAAAGTCGTTTCTAAACGTGTATATCCTCGCTGTTCATTGCAGGGACAGGCATACGATGATGATGGTTTAAAAGAAATTTCTATTAAAATTTATGAAGAAGATGGTACAACAGAAATTGCTGATTATTCTATTAAAGAAGATAAGCTTAAAGCAGAAGGTTATCCAACTTACAAAGCATGGTCATTTAATGCCCTTTCAGAAACTAAGAGTATTGTTGTAAAAGTCAACTGTACTGATAAAAATGGAATTGTTGGTGAAGAAGTTGTAAGATATCTTACAATTTCGGATGTAAACCCTCCAAATATTTCAAATCTTTCTCCTGCAAACGGAAG
>JAHAZA010000001.1 GCA_018385415.1 Treponema sp.
TGGTATTTTCCAAATAGAAATGCCATTTTATGTACAACCTGTGCCTTTGGCATGGGTGTTGATAAAAGTGATATCAGAACCGTGATTCATCTTGAGGCCAGTACAACAGCAGAAAGTTACATTCAAGAGGCAGGTAGAGGAGGAAGAGACAGAAAGGATGCAAATGCAATCCTCTTGTGGAATTATAATGATTGCCTGAATTTTGATAAATTTCCTGAGAATTCAAGGCAAAGAATGATAAAAAAGTTTGCTATGACAGATACATGTAGACGACAGGTATTGCTTGATGCTTTAGGTGGGGAACAGGCTGTATGCTCAGGATGTGATATATGTAATAATCGGAAGGCAAATAAACCAATCAAAGTATTAAATGATGCACAGGATGCAGAATATGTGATAGAATATATTAAACGGAACAGACGAGTCTATGATAAAAAAGCTCTTATTCCACTATTAAAAGACATGTTTAATAGTAGATATGTTAAATTTTATGGCCAAAATATCTGGACTGAAAATGATGTAAAAAACATCATAAGTCAGCTGGAAAAAGAGGGAAAAATCCGGGTATGCAAATTTCCTTGGAAAAATAAAATTTCTGTAACCTAAATTAAATTAATTTGATTTTTTATTATACTGTGAATGCAGTATTATAATAACACATTAAAAAATATCATATTTCTGTTAATAGAGAGGAGAAAAGAATATGAAAAAGACATTAGCAATTTTACTTGGACTTTTAGTTGGTGCATCAGTTTTTGCACAGGGTGCAATTAAATTTGAAACAGCAGGAAATAACACTTCTGTTGTAAACGCTAAATCAAACGGAAGATATATCTGTAGAGATAATGTTCGGTTCATCAATAATACTGATGACACAATCTTTTTCAAGGTATATGGAAAAAAGACTGCAGAAGCAGAAAGAGAATTTATCTGTATGCTGGCTGTTAAAGGACATGATACATTTTTGAAATCAGCAGATAATAAACTTAAAAAATACAAAGTTGTTGAAGTTGAATGTACAAATGGTACAGTTGTAATGGATGAAATTACCTGTGAACACAATGATATGTATTTCTACATCAGTGAATTTACACCAGCACCAAAGGGCAAAACTACTGCAACTAATGACAGATAATATTTAGGAGAAAAAAAAGCTATTGAGCTGAAATTACAACTCAATAGCTTTTTTTTATTCTTCTTCAGGTTCCCTTGAATTTTCAGCTTCTTTACCTTCTGGTTTAGGAGCAGGGGCTGCGTCAGCCACTACTTTTTTCTTTGGTTTAGGAGGCTTTTTTCTATAACGGGCTACATATCCCATAAAATTACAATAAAGGATGATTACTATTGCGGTTCCAATTACAAAAGGATTTAATAATACGCCTTTAAGTATAGGAAAAATATATTCAAAGTTCATACTTATATTATCGACCTTTTTATTTAACTTCTGAAACCTTAGATTTGTTTTTTTTCATAATATTTGAAAATATTGCAAGAAAACAGATTAATTCCACTACAAAAGTAAGAATCCAGGAAAGGGGATAAGTAATATAAATCATTGAGGTTTTATGAAATTTTTCAACCTGAAATACTGTCATAAGCCATATAATTCTAAATCCGCATGCTCCAATCATTGATACAATCATAGGTAAAAGACTGTGGCCGATTCCTCTGATCATATATCCGATTACATCCATAATTCCACATAAAAAATAAGAGGAACATATTATAAATAAACGTTCTTTACCGGCATCAATTGTAGCCGGAGTTTTTGTAAATAATGGAAACAGGTATGGAGAAAGAAAAATTACCGAATAACCTAAAACCAAGCCTATAACAAATACAACAAACTCTGAAATCCAGGCTGTTTTTTTTATTCTGTCAAATCTTCCGGCTCCAAAATTCTGAGATGTAAATGTTAGCGTTCCTTGTGCAAAGCCGTTCATTGAAATGTATACGAAGTTTTCTATGTTGCTTGATGCGGAACTTCCGGCTATAACAGATGGACCAAAGCCATTGATGGAAGACTGGATAATAACATTCGAAAAGGAGAACATTATTCCTTGAAAGCCTGCTGGTACTCCCACCTTAATAATTTTACCTAAAATTGTGCCGTTAATCCTAAGTTCCCTGAAAGAAAGTTTAAAATCATCATTTTCGTGGCAGAGAATGATTAATATGAAGGTAGCTGCAAAAACCTGAGAAATGACAGTAGCAATTCCAACTCCTGCAACACTCATCTTAAAAACAATCACAAAAAGAAGGTTTAAAAGGAAATTTATCAGACCTGCTAAAAGCAGTATATAAAGAGGGCGTTTTGTATCGCCTTTAGCACGAAGGAGGGCACTGCCAAAGTTGTACACCATTGTTGCCGTAATTCCGCCAAAATATATTTTTAGGTACAGTGCTGAAAGGTTTAATACATTGTCAGTTGCCTGCATAAGAATAAGTATGTTTTTAGTACAGCAGATTCCTATGACAGTCATGAAAATTCCACTTACAAAGCTTACTAAAATTGCAGTGTGAACAGTGTCATGAAGGTCTCTTATATTTTTTGCGCCAAAAAAATTTGCAGCAACAACATTTGTTCCTGTGGCCAGGCCTACAAAGAGATTTATAAGAAGATGAACAAGAGAGCTTGTAGAACCAACGGCAGCTAGTGCTTCATCACCGGCAAATTTTCCAACAACAATTACATCAGCAGCATTAAATAAAAGCTGCAGAATTCCGGATAGAATGATAGGAATAGAGAATTGTAATAATCTGGTAAAAATCGGCCCTTGTGTAAGGTCAAGCTGATGGGATTTTTGCATACTATATTAATATCACTTTTTGCATACTATTGGAATAATCAAAAAGTTTTTAAAAAGCCAATATGTGTAAAAATAAGAAAATATTTATAATTCCTGAAAGTATTTGACTGGTAATCTTTTTAATATTAAAATAGCATATAGTAAGGTTTAATGGCCTTGCGAGGAGTTTTCTTATGAAAAAAACTTATTTAATAATATCAGCACTTCTTGTGATGTGCACTTTGGCTTCTTGTGCGTTTTTTGATTCTACCTGTGATTTCTTTACCAATAGCTGGGGAACTAATTTAAAACGAGATCTTTCTGACAATTTCAGCAAAATGAAATCTGACCAGCTTGCAGCTCTTATCAATACTCCTTCAGTTATGAATGACAAGGAAGCATCTAAAAAACTGCTGGATGAACTTGGAAAGAGAGACGACATTACTTCTCTTTCTGCAGAAGATAAGAACACTGTTTTAAATCTTATGGTAAATTCTTCTATCTCTGCAGAATCTCTTTCATCAATTATAAATGAAGTTTCTAATGCCGGAAGTGGCTCGGATCCTAAACAGTTAATTGATAATATCCTGTCCAATGTTGACTCCTGCGACGTAGGGGCAGCTGTTGAAATTTTAAATGATGTTGATAATTTAGAAAATTTAAGCGGTTCATCAGCAAGCCTTGCAATGGTGTGTGTTGTTGCTCAGGTTGCAAAAAGTTCGGAACTCACTGAAAATCTTGATAAGGTAATGGAAGATGTGGACAAAGTTATAAATGGGGGAATGACCACTGATCAAGCTCTATATGATTTAAAAATAAAAGCTGAAGATCGTGATGCTTTAGAAGCTGCTTTTAATGCTGCAGTAAAATTAAAAGAACTTGATGCCGAAATTTTCCCTGGTATGACAATAGGGTCACTTTTTGGTAATTAATTGAAACCTTTTTATTATTTTAAGATTTGAATTTAAGGAGAAATGCGATGAAAAAAATAGCAGTTATTTTTAGTATCTTTCTTTTGTCTGCTTCTGTAATTTTCGCGGGTGAATTTAAGCCCGAATTACATACTAATCCATCTGTTCGCCAGCAGGGCTTTGGTGGTTTTTATACAAGTGATATCGATAATTTCTACGGAATGTATGCAAACCCTGCAGCATTAGGAAAAAGAAGAGTACATTCTTTGTTTCCAGGATTAAATGTTCAGGTAGGTGGTCCTTTAAAGGATTCTGTAAATATTGTTAATGCTTTTTCTACAATGGATTCAAGTGCTATTGCAGATATTATCAACAGAAATAATGGGTTAAATCTTAATCTTAATGTAGAACCTCTGCTTTCATTCGGTCATATTTCAGGCTTTGGTTTTGGCTGGGGTTTTACAACACAAGCTTTTGTTAATGCTACAGTTCCTGGTATTGCTCTTGCTGATATGAATGCCGGAGTTGAAGCAGTTTTAACTTTAGGTTTTGCATTCCCTATCATTAACAGTGATAATTTACTTCTCTCTGTTGGTGCTACAGCAAAAGGCTTTGTTCAGGGTGCAACAGGTTATACAGGAAGTTTAACTGACTTGATGAATACATTGACAGCAGATCCTTCTAGTATGCCTCTTTATATTTCAACAGGTTTCAGTTTTGATGCAGGTGTATTCCTTTCAATATGTAATACCATTGATGTTTCTGCAACTTATTACGATCCGTTCAGTATGGTATTTGTATCAAATGGAACTATCGGAAGTCCATCATTTGAATTTGATTTTGCTAATGTAAAGCAACTTGATCCTCGTCTTGCAGTTGGTGTTGCTTATCATATTCCAGTGGCATGGACAAATAGTGTTATTACATCATTTAAGGTGATGGCTGATTATCGAAACTTCTACACATTGTTTGGTGATGGTCATAGAAATCCTTGGCTTGAACTTTCATGCGGAACAGAACTTGTTCTTGCTAATATTGTTTCTTTCAGATTTGGTATGTCAGAAATGCTTCCTGCTGCAGGTATTGGATTAAAGTTTGGAACATTTAATATTGATATGTCAATGTATGGAAAAGAACTTGGTCTTGAACCTGGTAGTGCACCATGTCTTAATGCTGCAGTATTTATAGGTTTTACGTACTAACACAATCAGTATTTAATTACTTCTCAAATATGTTATCGGAATTCTTCATTTACTAACGGGGAATTCCGATAATTTATTTATGGAACATAAATATTCAGCATGTATAATTGGAACCGGAAGAATCGGTTTTACTTTAGGTTTTGACAAAAAGCGTGAACAGCCTGCAAGTCACACAATGGCTTGTCTTAATAATCCCCATATACGAATTACCTGTGGTTGTGACAGAGATCCTGAAGCCCTTCAGAAATGGAAAAAATTTGTTGACAATCATATTACTCAATTCTCATTAAATAAGAAAAATAAAGTAAAAATTTTCAGTGATAAGCAGATTGATGAACTTTTCACAACCTGTAATCCGGATATTGTAATTATTGCTGTAAATGAAAATTCCCATCTTGAAACGGCTCTTAAAGTAATTTCGAAAAAGCCAAAGCTTGTAGTACTAGAAAAACCGGTAGCATTAAACAGTAAAGAAGGAATGAAAATTGTTAAAGCTGCAAAAACAAACAAAGTTCCTGTTCTTGTAAACCATGAGCGGCGATTTGCTGAAGATTATAAACTTGCAAAGAAATATATTAAGAAGATTGGAGCTGTACAGAAAATTAATGCCAGCCTTTTTTCTGGTATGCGGTTATACGATCCGAAAGCAGAAGAAAGTGGAGGGTACAGCCTTCTTCATGATGGAACACATCTTGTTGATATAGTAATGTATCTTCTTGAAGCATTGGGAGATACAAAGCTTAAGCATCCGGTGATTACAGGATTGTTAAAGGATGAGAATGAAAAAAAAGTAATTCGAGGTTTTAGTGCAAATTATTCTACAAAACAGTGTCCGGATATTTCAATTCTTATGTCAGGACGAAGTCGTTACTTTGGTTTTGAAGTTGATGTAATTGGAACTGAAGGTAAAATTTGTATTGGTAATGGTCATGCAGAATTTTTTAAGCGCCAGGAATCTAAACTTTATACAGGTTTTTATTCTCTGCAGGAAGATTCATCTGTAAAAGTTCCCAAGAAAACTGGTTACTTTGCAAATATGATTCAAAATGGAGTTGATTTTCTTGATGGTAAGGAGGAACTTCGGTCAACCCTTGAAACAGGGATGAATGCATTGAAAGTACTTGAAGAAATTAAGGAAAAGATAAAGTAAAAAAAATGGGCTTGTTGTAAAAACAAACGCCCATTTTTTACGCAAATTGGAAAGAATTAGTATTCTTTCTTTTCTGACTTTCTTCTTTTGTTCAAGAGTTTTCTCTCCAGTGTTGTTTTCTTCTGGTGAAGAATAGAAGAAGGTTTTTCGAAGTATTCGCGTTTTTTGTATTCGCGGATGATACCTTCTTTTTCAACCATGCGTTTAAAACGTTTGATTGCTTTTTCAAGGTTTTCTGAATCGTCAACGTTGATTGTTGCCATAACTAAATTCACCTCCTCTTCTTCGGTAATTCCGTAAAAACATAATAATAATATAGAAATTAAGCTATTTAATCAAGTCCATAAATCTGCTAATATAAATCCTATGAAGATTTTGCTGGTGGCGGTAAATGCCAGTTACATGCATACAAGTCTTGCAATCCGCTCAATTTCTAATTATTTAAAATCTCAGATTGAAAAAGACAATACTTCAGAGCTTGAAGTATACACAGAGGAATTTACAATCAATCAGCCATATGCAGAAATCTTACGTAAAATTGCAGATTCAAATGCAGATGTTGTAGTTTTTTCAACTTATATATGGAATACTTGTGTAATTGAAAAAATTATTCCTGATGTAAAGAAAGTACTTGATGTTATTATTGGAGCAGGTGGCCCGGAATTTTCATATGCACCAGAAGTCTATTTTTCAAAGCTTAAAGCCCTAGATTTTATTGTAAATGGTGAAGGCGAGATAACCTGCTGGGATTTTTTCTCTGAACTATCAAATAAAGGTTTTTCGAAAAGAGATTTCTCATTTATTAATTTTATAAATATACCAGGACTTTATTTTTATGATAGAAATCAAAGCAAGGTTATAACTACAGGTTTACGGGATTTGATTTCAGATCTTGATACAATTCCTTTCTGTTATCCGGAACTTTTGACTGAAAATTCTGATCCGGATCATAAAATATATTATTTCGAATCAAGTCGCGGTTGTCCCTATAGCTGCTCATATTGCCTTTCTAGTGTAGATAAAAGTGTCCGTTTTAAAAGTATTGAAAAAGTTTTTGCTGAATTGAAAATCTTTCTGGATGCTGATGTAGGTCTTGTCAAATTTGTAGATCGCACTTATAACCTTCAGCCTGATAGATATATTTCAATCTGGAATTATATTTTAAACAATCATAATGGAAAAACCATGTTCCATTTTGAGATTGAAGCAGAGTTTCTCACTGAAGAAGCTCTTGAGTTTTTGCAGAAAGTTCCTAAAGGAATCATGCAGTTTGAAATTGGAGTTCAAAGCTGCAATGAAAAAACATTACTGGCAATACATCGTTCACCAAATGTTGAAAGGCTTGCACAAAACGTAAAACGAATTCCTTCTACAATTCATCAGCATCTTGATTTAATTGCAGGTTTGCCATATGAAGACTTGGCTGCTTTTGGGTTAAGTTATGATTTTGTTATGGCTTTAAAACCTGATGCATTACAATTAGGCTTTTTGAAAATTCTTCATGGTACAGATATGGAAAAATATGCAAAAGAAAATGGCTGGAAGTGGCAGGAAAATGCAGTGTATGAAACTTTTTCAACTCCGTACATGTCATTTAAGGATATAATGTATTTAAAAGATGTTGAAGTTTTAACAGATGCCTTCTGGAATAAACATAACTTTAACAGTACATGTAAATTCCTTTTTAGATATTTAAGTCCATGGAAATTTATTACAGAGCTTTGTGATTTTTGCCATAAACAGAAAACCTTTGAAGCTGCACGACGTGATTTATACTGGTATGATATTCTTTTCAATTTCTTTGAATTTGCAAGGAAGAATGTTCTCTTTATGGAATTAAACCAGGAATGTTACGATGTTCTTTATGATACCTTAAGATATGATTTTGTATCATCTGGAAAAAAGGGAAATTTTCCTCAGTGGTATCATCATAGATATGACAAAGATAAACATCGCAATCTTCTCCAACAGAAAGGACTGTTGCATAGTACTCGACTTGCATTTGCAATAACGGAATTTGAAGCTTTTGATTATGATGTAAGAAGTGACGAACCTGAAAAAGCAAAAGGAAACTTTGAGCTGTTGATTACGTATAACGGCTAATCTTCAGTTACATAGGGTTTTACATATTTAAAGTATTGTGGTGCTTTGTAGGTAATATACCATCCGCCATTGAAGAATCCATTACTGTTGGCTGTAGGAATAAGCCAGATAACATTTGTTGGATTGGCTGTATCATAATAGAATGTGTTAGAAATCCAATCTCCTTTATTGGAAACTTTTATTCCAAAAACTTTTTCTTTTGGCGTATAAAAGGAAATATTATATTTTCCAGGTTTCAGTAAAAGATGCATTGACATACCGCCATCTAGATAATATGTATGCTGATATGGATGACCCATATGTGGTGTAGAAACCCAGGCGTAATTTGCTTTTATCTTTGAATAAGTTACATCTTCTCCAGTTTCGGCATCAGTAACTTTGAGATAGCATCGGATGTAATTCATTTCAGGAGTACTTTCAGGTCTTGATATAATTAAAGACCAGGGATCTGGATGAAGAGTATCTTTATATAATGATTTCGTATTTTGACCGAATGTAAAAGAATATAATCCAATCAATAAAACAGTTAATACTAATTTTTTTATGTACATAATTATATATATTATATTCACTTTATCAAATAATTAAAAGAAATTATACTTACAGATATGAAAACAATCTTTTTTGATCTGGACGACACATTGTATTTCAGGCGTGATGCATTTTATATTGCGTTTGAAAAATTTTTTAATAGTCTGGATAAAGATTTACAGAAGAGAAGTAATGATACTTGCCGTATTCGGGGAGATGAAGTTTTCTACGATGCTCAGCAAGGAAAAATTACAATGGAGCAGATGTATATCTACAGATTTCAAAAAGGATTTGCTGACTGTGGAATTGTGATATCTGAAAAAGAAGCATTAGATTTTCAGTCATTATACAAAAAGGAACTTTATTCTCTTAAATTAAATTCTGAAGTAATTAAAATGCTTAATTTTGCAAAGTCAAATTTTGAACAACTGGGAATAATCACAAATGGACCTGTAGATCATCAGTGGAACAAAGTAAAAAATCTTGGACTTGACAAATGGATTGAAAAGGATCTTACTATAGTAAGTGCAGAATATTCTGTAGATAAACCTGATGTTAAACTTTTTAATATAGCTTCTCAGAAGGCTTGTAAAAAAACGGATGAATTGATCATTATTGGAGATTCCTTTAAAAATGATATAATTCCTGCAAGCAGTCTTGGCTGGCACTCAATATGGATTGATTTGTATGGTGAAAGCTTTATCGCTCCGGAATATCAGGTAAAGGACATCAGCGAAATAATTCCTGTCTTAAAAAAATTCCTTTAAATCGTTTTATATTAAAAATATTTTATATTGACCAAAGATAGTGGAAAATGTTATATTTTAGTAGTCCTAAATAGGACTACTAAAATATAATTATGGAAAGAAAACTACTCGAAGAACTAACGTGTTTCGGATTGTCTCGTCAGGAAGCTTCAATTTATGTTGAACTTATCAAACATGGAAAAATGACAGGATATGAACTTTCGAAAGAAACGGGAATTAGCCGGTCAAATGTTTATGCAGCTTGTGCAGAACTTGTTTCAAAAGGTGCCTGTTATCTTGAAGAAGTAGAATCTACAAAATATATCCCTGTTGATTTAGAAATATTTTTGAAGAATAGAATTAACAGACTTAAAGAAAAAGCTGATTTTATTGTAGCCCATAAACCTGCAGAAGTGGTTAATGCAGACGGGTATATAACAATCAGGGGTTCTGAAAATATCATGGATAAAGTTAAACAGATGATTGGATGCACAAGTGCAAGAATCTATCTGCTTGCTTCATCTAAGATTATTGAAAATTTTGAGTCAGAATTAATAAGCCTTGCAAAGCGAAATATTAAAATTGTTATATTGTCAGATGGTTTTAATATGGCCAATGCAAAGATTTATAAAACGGAAGTTGAACCTGATCAGATTCGATTTATTTCGGATTCAACTTTTGTATTAACAGGACAGTTGAGTGGAAGTATAGAAGACAAATGCCTCTATTCTGGTCAGGAAAATCTTGTTTCTGTTATGAAGGAATATTTAAAAAATAAAATTTTCCTTCTTGAAAATAATTTGTAAGTTTTAGATTCTGAAACTTAAGTCAGGAAAAATTAAATATATCCGTTTATGCGGAAAATAAGGGTTTAGCAAATTTAAGGAGACTAAATTATGAAAATCGGTATTTTAGGTTATGGTAACCTGGGAAAAGGAATTGAGTGCGCAATTAAACAGAATCCTGATTGTGAACTTAAAGCAGTATTTACACGTCGTGATCCTTCCACTGTAAAATTACTTACAGCAGGCGTTCCTGTATACAATGTAAAAGACATTCTTGATCACAAAGATGAAATTGATGTTCTCGTTCTCTGTGGTGGATCTGCAACAGATCTTCCTGAACAGACTCCTGAATATGCAAAATATTTCAATGTAATCGATTCATTTGATACACACGCAAAAATTCCACAGCACTTTGCAAATGTTGATGCAGCTGCAAAATCTTCAAACCATGTAGCTCTTATCTCTGCAGGTTGGGATCCTGGAATGTTCAGCTTGAACAGACTTTATGCAAACTGCATTCTTCCAAACGGAACAGATTATACATTCTGGGGAAAAGGTGTGTCACAGGGACATTCAGATGCAATCCGCCGCATTGAAGGGGTTAAAAACGGAAAGCAGTATACAATTCCAGTACAGGCAGCTCTTGATGCAGTTCGCTCTGGATCAAATCCAGAACTTACAACACGCCAGAAGCATACTCGCGAATGTTTCGTAGTTGCAGAAGAAGGCGCTGACAAAGCACGTATCGAAAAAGAAATCAAAGAAATGCCAAACTACTTTGCAGATTACGACACAACAGTTCATTTTATTTCAGAAGAAGAACTTTTGAAAAACCACTCAGGCATTCCACACGGAGGCTTTGTAATCCGTACAGGAAAAACTGGCTGGGACAATGAATTCAACAATGTAATTGAATACAGCCTCAAGCTTGATTCAAACCCTGCATTTACATCAAGCGTAATCATCGCTTATGCACGTGCAGTGAACCGTCTTCAGAAAGAAGGAAAGTCTGGCTGTATCACAGTATTTGATGTTGCTCCAGCATATCTTTCGCCATTGAGCGGTGACGATCTTAGAGCTCATTTGCTCTAAAAAAACACAGTCAGGTCTACTGATTGTAGAGCCTGAAAATGCAAAAGGCCGTATATTGCGGGCCTTTTGTTTTAACAGAGGTTAATATGAATTCATATATTGAAAGCGTAAATTTCTTTAAGGGAAATAATCCTGAAGATATCGTTAAGACTTATGGAACTCCACTTTATGTTTACAATGAAGAAGTTTTAAGAAGACATATGCATGATGTAAGTCAGGTAATTACAAAGTACCCTTACACTGCAAACTATTCAGTAAAAGCAAACACAAACATTCACATTCTCAAGCTTGCACTTGAAGAAGGAAATAACTGTGACGCAATGTCTACTGGCGAAATTCAGATGCTTTTAAAAGCTGGTTTTCCTAAAGACAGAATCTTCTATATTCCAAACAATGTAAGTGCAGAAGAGATGAAGTTTGCAATCCACAATGGAATAATGACAAGCTGCGATTCTCTTTCTCAGCTTGAACTTTTCGGCTCCCTCAAAGGAACAAAATGTGCTGTCCGCATAAATCCAGGAGTAGGGGCTGGACATTGTGAAAAGGTTGTTACAGGCGGAAAGAAAACAAAGTTCGGAATTGCAGAAGAAGATATTCCACAGATTTTTGAAATTGCAAAAAAATACAATGTAAAAATTGCAGGTATCAACCAGCACATCGGTTCATGCTTTATGGATCCTCAGCCTTACCTTGATGCAGTTACTAATCTTTTGCGTATTGCACTTCAATTTGAAGATCTTGAGTTCATTGATTTTGGTGGCGGATACGGAATTCCATATCACAAACTTGATGATGAAAAACCATTCCCAATGGAAGACTTTAAGAAAAAGCTTGAACCTATTCTTGACGACTTTGTTGCAAAATACGGAAAGACCCCATTGTTTAAATCTGAACCAGGTCGCTTCTGTGTTGCAGAGGGAAGTGTAATTCTCGGTCGCGTTCATGCAGTAAAACAGAATGCCGGAAAGAAATACGCAGGTACTGATATCGGTATGAACGTTCTGGTTCGGCCATCTATGTATGACAGCCATCATGATGTTGAAGTCCTCAGAAACGGAAAGCCTGTAAGTCGTGACCATCTTGTTGAACAGACAGTAACAGGAAACATCTGTGAAAGCGGTGATATTCTTGCAAAAGACAGACTTCTTCCTGAAATCAAAGAAGGTGACCTTGCTTGTCTTCTCGACACAGGAGCATACGGCTGGAGCATGTGTTCAACATATAACTCTCGTCCACGTCCTGCAGAAGTAATGATCTGTAAAGATGGAACTGTAAAGCAGATTCGTCGTCGTGAGACAATCGAAGATCTAATGATGCTTTTCTAGTCAGAAAGAGAGCCTCTTTCCTATAAGGCCGACTAAGGAGCTTCTGGCTCCTTAGTCCACAAAGGTCACTCCGAAGGATTATTCGGCACGAATCGATGTATTACGAACAATAACATCGTGTGCAGAGCCTTCAGAAATAGAAGCTGCAGATACAAGAGTGATCTTAGCTTTTTCCTGAAGTTCAGGAATTGAAAGTGCACCACAGTTACACATTGTGTGTGTTACTTTGGAAATTGTCATTGATACGTTATCGTGGAGGCTTCCGGCATATGGAACGTATGAGTCAACGCCTTCTTCAAATGCCATTTTCTTTGCTCCACCAAGGTCATAGCGCTGCCAGTTTCTTGCACGGTTACTTCCTTCGCCCCAGTATTCTTTAACGTAGTTACCGTTAACGATAAGTTTGTTTGTAGGAGATTCATCAAAGCGTGCAAAGTATCGGCCTAACATTACAAAGTCTGAACCCATTGCAAGTGCAAGAGTAATATGGTAGTCATGAACGATTCCACCATCAGAACAGATAGGAATGTAGATACCAGTCTTTTCATAGTAAGCATCACGAGCTTTTGCAACTTCGATAGTTGCAGTAGCCTGTCCGCGACCGATACCTTTCTGTTCGCGAGTGATACAGATTGAACCGCCGCCGATACCGATTTTAATAAAGTCAGCACCTGCTTCTGCAAGGAAGTTAAATCCTTCCGCATCTACAACGTTACCTGCACCTACTTTTGCGTTAGGCCATTTTTCGTGAATGTCGTGTAATGCACGGCGCTGCCATTCTGAGAATCCTTCTGATGAGTCGAGACAGAGAACATCTACACCTGCATCGAGAAGAGCAGGAACGCGTTCCATATAGTCGCGTGTGTTGATTCCAGCACCTACGATATAACGTTTCTGGCTGTCCAGAAGTTCATTTGGATGTTCTTCATGGCTTGCTGCATCTTTTCTGAATACCAGATACTGAAGCTTTCCGTCTTTGTCGAGAATAGGAAGCTGGTTTACTTTATTTTCCCAGATAAGGTTGTTTGCTTCTTCCAGTGAAATTCCAACTTCTGCCTTGATGAGCTTTGCAAGTGGTGTCATGTATTTGCTTACTTTTTCATTTGAAGTTGTTTTGTTTGAGCGGTAGTCACGGTCTGTGATGATACCCATGAGTTTTCCGTTAGGAGTTCCGTCTTCTGTAACTGCTACAGTTGAATGTCCTGTTGATTCAACAAGGGCTTCAAGTTCTGCAATTGTCTGGTCTGGGCGGATATTTGAATCTGAAGTTACAAATCCTGCCTTGTACTGCTTAACGCGTGCGATCATAGCAGCCTGATTTTCGATAGTCTGAGAACCGTAGATGAATGAAATTCCACCCTCTTTAGCAAGGGCAATTGCAAGTTTGTCGTTTGAAACAGCCTGCATTACAGCAGAAACCATTGGAATGTTCATTGTTAATGGACACTTTTCACCAGCTTTCTTGTTGTACCGAACAACAGGTGTGTTCAACTTTACATTTGTTGGAATACAATCTGCTGACGAGTAACCAGGTACCAAAAGGTATTCACCGAATGTGTGTGAAGGTTCTTCAAAATAATATGCCATAATACAGCTCCTTATAAAATAAATAGAATCGACCTGAAGTAAACAGTTCAACCACAGGCTTAAAAATTACATAGTTATGTTATGGGAATTAATTGAAGAAAGGATGAAATATTCAACAATTAATTCGAATATTTCATTGAATTATAGCAAAAAAACGACTTTTTTTACAAGTAGTTTTTTTATATTTTTTCTGCTATTCTTAGAATATGAATAAACTTCTTGCAGGACCAATGGCAACTTTAAGTCATCAAGGGCTTCGAAAAATCTACGAAGATTTTGGTGGCTGTGATGAATATTATACAGAAATGATAAATGCCTCTTCTTATCTTACTCACGGTCAGTTTGAAAGTTATTATACGTTGAACGAAATCGCAGGCGATAAAATTGTATGGCAGTTAACCGGAAAAGATTCTGAACCTATGGCTCGTGCAGCAAAGGAACTCTGTGCTTTAGGGGGAATTGGCATCGACCTTAACATGGGGTGCAGTGCCCCAGAAATTGTAAAGACGGGAGCAGGCATTGCATGGATGATAAAACCAATAGAAGAAACAAAAAGGCTTGTTTGTGAAGTTCGTAATGCAATTGACTCTTATAATAGCCAGACATCAGCGAAAGGGAATGTTCATAAAAAGCAAAGACTTTCTGTAAAGCTTCGTCTTGGGGATGAAAATTTTACAGAAGCTGGATTTTTTAAATTCTGTGATATGCTTGTAGAAAATGGAGTTGAGCAGCTGGTTCTTCATCCTCGTACCCGTAAGGAAAAACTTGCAAGACCTCCACGCTATCATTATGTAGAAGATCTTGCAAAGCGTTTTGAAAATAAAATTCCTGTTATCTTAAATGGGAATGTTAAAGACAAAGAATCCTATGATTTTGCCATAAAAAGTTCTCCAGCAAGTTCAGGTGTTATGCTTGCCCGTATCAGTGCCCAAAAGCCGTGGATATTTCGGGAGCTAACTGAATACACAACTGTTTCGGATATAGAAAAAAAATCATGTAGTAATATTCTTCCAAAAAGCAGTGAATGCGGTATGTGGGAAAAAACTGAAGACAGTAAAATCAGAATAGATCGCCTTCAGGTTGGGCTTGAATATATAAACAATGTCCGCCTTTATCAGCCAAGGGAATTTTACGAAACCCGAATGCAGCGGTTCTTTGCTTACTACTGTGATAACTTTTCTTTCGGACATTACATAAAATCAAAGATGCTTAACTGTAAGACGTTGGAAGATGCAGAAGCAACATTTAAAAGTTATTTTGACCAAATTCCAGATGACAGATTTATAACTGTTTAGAAATATATTTATGGAATTTCCAAAAGTGAGTTTATATATGAAAAAGTTATGTAGCTTATGTGTATGAAATGAGTGAATCGAAATTTT
This sequence comes from Treponema sp., assembly GCA_018385415.1. Classification (GTDB taxonomy): domain Bacteria; phylum Spirochaetota; class Spirochaetia; order Treponematales; family Treponemataceae; genus Treponema_D. Next base: position 15,604 of record JAHAZA010000001.1, read on the forward strand.
CTACAGTATATTCAGTGTATTTACTTTATAATTTCTTCACAACCTCAGCTGCCTCTGTAAGTTCAGGAACATCAAGGCTTTCAATATCCCCTGCATCCACTGCAGCACTTGTTTCTGGACGCATTGGAAGGCGTGCAAGAACAGGAAGGTTAAAGCTTTTTGCAATGCTTTCAATATTGCTCTGACCGAACACATAAATCTTTTCATCGCATTTCGGACACTGAACATAGCTCATGTTCTCAATAAGCCCAAGAATTGGAATGCCCATCATGTTCGCCATTTTAACAGCTTTTTCCACGATTACGCGTACAAGCTGCTGTGGACTTGAAACGATGATGATTCCGTCAACAGGAAGTGATTGGAATACTGTGAGAGGAACGTCACCTGTTCCAGGAGGCATATCTACAAACATGTAATCTACATCGTTCCATACAACATCAGACCAGAACTGTTTTACAGCTCCAGCAATAACAGGACCTCTCCAGATTACTGGATCGTTTTCATTTTCAAGAAGAAAGTTCATGGACATAAGCTGGATACCGCTATCAGTTGTAACAGGTTTTAAAGCATCCTGACCTTCAATTGCTTCTGCCCGAACGTTTCCCATGCCAAAGCTTTCTGGAATAGAAGGGCCTGTAATATCAGCATCGAGAATTGCAGATTTAAAACCTTCTTTATTCATTTTGCAGGCTAAAAGGCTTGTTACTAAAGATTTACCAACACCGCCTTTACCGCTTACGATTCCGATTACTTTTTTTACTTTGCTTCCTTCATGAAGCTTTGCTCTCATATCTCTAGATTCACATGATTTTCCGCATCCGGAACAGTTGTGGTCGCAATTTTCTGCCATTGTTATAATTCTCCAAAAAAATAGTTGTGTTTATAAATATACTGATTTTTGATGAAAAAGAAAACAAAATTAATACTTATTTAAGAATTATTATGTTATTTTCATGAAATTATTTTAGTTCAAAATTCCATTGCGTAAATTTGTGCTTTAAAACTTTCACTTCCATCAAATTTAGAATATTCAAAGTCTTTGTAGAACTTCATACCAAGTTTTTCAAGTACATGTTTACTTGCAGTGTTTTCAATGGCAAAAGTTCCAGTGATAATTTTTCCTGAATAATTAGCTCTTGCATATTCAATGATTTTTTTGGATATCTCTGTTGCAAATCCTTTGCCCCACATGTCATAGCGCAGGTTATAACCTAAAGCCCAGCTGTCGTCTTCAGACTGATAATTTAATCCACCGGAACCAATCAGTTGACCCGTTTCTTTTAAAACAAAACCGTAGTCCAACTGACCATCTGTAGTGTAGATGTTTTCAAGCCAGAAATTGGCATCGTCTGGAGATTTATAAGTTGTATAAGGCATAAATTTTGAAACTCTAGGATCGCTGGTCCATTTGAATATTTCAGGTTTGTCATCCATTGTAAGAGGGCGGAGTATGATTCGTTCTGTCTCTAATGCAGGTGGAAATATTTTGTTCATAAGAAGCCTCTTTTTTATAGTTTACAATAATTATTGTATAACAGCTATTATTCTTACAATAAAGTTATTCTTTAATTGCCCAAAGGATAAAAAAAAGAAGAATAAAATAAACTTAGGTAAAGCATGGTAAAAAGGAAATCCAAGGGTAACCCTTGGTCGTGCAGGAAAGAAGGGGAGTTTAAGAGGGGGAGAAAACCACGCTTCGAAAGTAGCGGTTTTCTCCCCCTCTTAAAGTTGGGGTTCAAGGGAACTCCCTTGCCCCATAAGCCATGGATGGCTTAATTATTTTTCAGAAATAAGCTGTGTCTTTGAATCAAGCTTAAGGCTTCCACAGTTTTCTGCATCTCTGAGCTTAAGAACATCAAGTGAAGTTCCGTCTGCTTTTGGTTCAATGTGGAGAACTGCAGAAATCAATTGCATTACATCAGCTGGAGCACAGTCTGAAAGCTTGCTACTTTCTTCTGTAGCTGTTAACCAGATTGTCATGCTTTCTGATTTTGCGAAATCTTCAACTGCTTTAAGGTCAGCTGCTGTTACGCCTTTGATGTTGATTCCATCAATAACGAGTGCAGAGATTTTTGTTCCTGCTGATTTGAGAGCTGAAACAGTATTTACAACTTTTGCAAGTGTAAAGTTTTCTGGGTTAAAGTTGAGAATTACGCGTTCACGCATAATTTCTTCTTTAAGTTCCTGTGCGTTTGAAATGTTCTTTTTCTTAGCAATTTCAGCAAATACTGATGAGTACCAAGAAATAACATTTGAAGATTCCTGATCGAATGATACGTGAACAAGGTTCTTGTCATTTAAGAGTGAATCCATTGCAAACTGTACGAGAACTGAAGTTTTTCCCAATCCCTTCTTAGAAGTAATAAGTCCAACTTCACCAGCTTTAAGACCACCATTAGTGATCTTGTCAAAAGCACGGATAGGGCTGCAATCAAATAAATCTTTCTTATTCATATTGTGTTCCTCCTAATAGGAATTATTTATTTCCAGCTGCTTTTTCAGCTTTGTATTTAGCCTGGAGTTCTTCAGCAACGTTGTTTGGAACTTTACCATACTTAAGGAATTCCATAGAGAATTCTGCTTTACCCTGAGTTGAAGAACGGAGAATAGTAGAGAATCCGAACATTTCTGAAAGTGGAACTTCTGCGTTAACTACTGACATGTTGTTTTCATCTGTAGAGTCTACGATTACACCACGGCGCTGGTTGATCAAACCGAACATGTTACCCTGGAATTCTGTAGGTCCTTCGATAGAAACTTTCATGATAGGTTCGAGGATAGCTGGTTTTGCTTTTTCATAAGCTTCACGGAATGCACCAATAGCTGCAATCTGGAATGCGTTATCGTTAGAGTCTACCGGGTGGTACTGACCATCATTGATTGTTACTTTAACACCAACGATAGGGAATCCAATGAGTGAACCCTTTTCAATAGCTTTTCTGAAACCTTTATCACAAGATGGGATATATTCGTTAGGAATAGCACCACCTTTGATCATATCTACGAACTCGTAGTCTTTTTCTGCCAATGGTTCGATGAATCCGGCAACGCGACCGTACTGACCAGAACCACCAGTCTGTTTTTTGTGTGTGTAGTTGAATTCTGCACGCTGTGTGATAGATTCACGGTAAGCTACCTGTGGAGCACCTGTTTCTACTTCACACTTATATTCACGTTTCATACGTTCAACGTATACTGCAAGGTGTAATTCACCCATACCTTTGATGATAGTTTCGCCTGATTCTGGGTCCATGAATGACTGGAATGTAGGGTCTTCTTTTGTAAAGCGGTTGATAGCTTTACCCATCTGAGCAGCAGCCTGTTTGTCTTTTGGTTTAATAGAAAGTGAGATAACTGGTTTTGGAACGTACATTGAAGCCATAGAATAGTTAATTCCACCGCTTACGAATGTATCACCTGAGGCACAGTCAACACCGAACAATGCTACGATATCACCAGCTGAAGCTTCGTTGATATCTTCCATCTGAGCAGAGTTCATACGTACGAGACGTCCAACCTTGAAACGTTTCTTTGAACGTGTGTTAGTAAGTTCTTCACCTTTCTTAATTTTACCCTGGTAAATACGAGTATATGTCAACTGACCGTACTGACCATCATCAAGCTTGAATGCCAATGCAACAGTTGGAGCATTTTCGTCAGATGTCAATGGAACTGGAGCTTCGTTGTTGTCCAAGTCGAGAGCTTCGTTCTGAATGTCATCTGGAGCAGGGAGGTAGCGAGCAACAGCGTCGAGAAGTGGCTGAATACCTTTATTTACATGAGCTGAACCACAGAATACACCTACAAACTGTTCAGAGAGTGTACCCTTACGGATAGCTGCGTGGATTTTGTCTTCGTTAAGGTTGTCGAAACCATTTTCCATGATTTCTTCCATGAGTTCGTCATCGAACATTGAAATAGCGTCGAGGAGTTCTTCACGGTATTTTTTAGCATCATCTACCAAGTGAGCTGGGATTTCTGCATAACGCAAGTTTTCACCATTGTCACCTTCGAAGTAGATAGCTTTCATAGTTACGAGGTCTACAACACCTTCGAGTTTATCTTCGAGACCGATAGGAAGTTCCATCATGTGTGCGTTAAGACCGAGTTTTTCGCGAACCTGGTTACATACACGGATAGGATTAGCACCCTGGCGGTCACATTTGTTTACGAATGCAACGCGTGGAACGTGATAACGTTTGAGCTGACGGTCTACTGTGATTGACTGTGACTGAACACCAGCAACAGCACAAAGAATCATGATAGCACCATCAAGTACGCGGAGTGAACGTTCAACTTCTACGGTAAAGTCTACGTGTCCCGGAGTATCGATCAAGTTAATTGTGTAGTCTTTCCACTGAACCTGTGTTGCAGCAGACTGAATTGTAATACCACGTTCGCGTTCCAATTCCATGTTATCCATTACGGCACCAACACCGTCTTTACCACGAACTTCATGGATAGCGTGAATCTTGTTACAGTAGAACAAGATACGTTCTGATGTAGTTGTCTTTCCTGAGTCAATGTGGGCAGAAATACCGATATTTCTCACTTTTGAAAGATCAAATTCCATATTGTTTACCTCTCATAAATAAATTCAATGAATTTAAAAAAGTTTTGACAGTATATTCTACAATACTACACGTTTTTCCACTATTATTCAACTAGTAGAGTCGAGCAAACCTGAATTTTCCCTGTTATTTTAAGCTTTTTAATAATCTGGCAAAGTGTTATTCCAAGTGTGAATTTTGGTGTTACGCTGTTATTTTTATAGTCAAGATTTACAGAAAAACTTGCGTTTGACAAAGGACAGTTTTTAATTCCAGAGGAAACTGTTATTGTCTGGTTGTGTTCATTTTTTTCTATAAGTTTTTTTTCCGAAAAAAATTCTTTTGCCCTAATGGATAAATTAAAATCTTTGAAATAACGGGTAAAGGTTATTGAAAAGGAATGATACAGGTCCTGTTGATTATCGAAGTCTGAAAAAGTGAAAGGTTTTTGACTGTGAGCCTGGGGACCCGAAAATTCCCCAAGCACAAGATTATTCATTCTATATAGAAAGTAAATGTAATTATCCTCAAATAGAACAGAGGTTCCTGCTGCAAGAGAAAGGGTCTGAGTCGCTTTTTGGTTATAGCCTTCTTCATTAAGGGAATAATCATAGAGTGCAGTTATTCCAGAATTGATGGTGGCGTTCTTGCAGAACACTGTAAAAGCTGGAGTTATCTTGAATTGATATATATTTTTCTCAAGATTTCCTGACATAGTGTAAAATGAGCTCCCTTGATTAATGAAGGCAGTGTCTGCGAAGAAAATTCCTCCTGATAAATTAAAAATACCATAATGAAAAAAATATTCAAAAGTTGTAAAAAACCTGATGGTAGAAAAAGGATTTGAAACAGCTCCAAAAGAAAGTTTAGTCTGGAATAAAGGTACTGAAGCCATAAGTTCAATGCAGGTGGACCATTGTTTATCCATAGTAAAGACAGTAGTCTGATTTTTGTAGGAGGTTTGATTTTTAGGACTAAGGCTAAATGTGGTAAAAGCTCCTGATAACGCTGTTCTTATAAAGTCTGAAAGTTCAAATTTGGAAAAAAAAGCAAAAAGGAAATCAGAATTTTCCGTAATGGCTGTTTCAACTGCAAAATTACTTGTCTTTCCTGAAAAAGAAATTGCAATGGGACGTTCTGAAGCGCTTTTCTGTGCTCCAGAAATTCCAAGTCCTGTACTGACTGAAAGTGATGAGGAAAAAGGACCGGGATTTGAATAAAATGATGGACTTTTGAGAAAACTGACTGCCTGACTAAAGTTTAATGTTCCTATCGAAACAGAACAGGGTATTTTTACTTGAGCATCAGGAATTTTGGAAAAATCCAGATTAAAGGACCAGGCGCTCTTTTTCTGCTGGTTTTGAAAATCCTGAAAAGTTTTTAGGTCTTGAAGCTGAATCAGTTTTATCGAAGAGGAGTTCTGATAAAAACGAAAATCAAAGGGTAAAGCGGTCAGTTTTAATCCGTAAGTCAGATTGAAGGTGGATAATGTAAAGTCCTCTTTTTCGTACACTGTTTTGGGAATGTTTACATTCAGGCTGGAGAATAATTCCAGATCTGTTGGTGAGGAACTGGAAAAGAGCGCCCTGGTGGTAAAGAAAAATATGAGAATAAAAAGAAGTCGTCTGAAGCGGGAAAAATGATTCATATAATATTCATATGTTTTTTTTGAAAAAATTCACTTTATAAAAAAAAATAGTTAAAAAAAAAAATCAAATTCCGATAATTGAGTAAGCGAAAGCTTTAGATTAAGAAAATTTTAATCAAAGGTTATATACATATAGAGGTTTATTTTATGGAACAGAAGAAAATTTTATGGATTATTACAGCGTCAGGAATTTTCCTTACAGTAGTTTTTCTTTTTGCCTTAATTGTTGTACGAACAAAAACATCAAACGTTCCTTCAAGAGCTCAAATGCCAGCAATTGAAAAACCAATGGCTACTCCAGTTCCACAGAAAACAGATGATTCATTAACTGCTGATTCTGTAGCAATCAGCAAGGAAGATATTGAAAATCTTTCTGAAGCATCAGAATCAGAAGATACTTTGGCTGATGCAGGTGAATCTGTAAATCCTATTATTAAAAATGATGATGGAACTGTTACAATTGATTTGAATCAGGTAAATGGCTCGACAACTGTATCAGCAGTAATTCCAAGAAATGACGCAACTGCAGCTGCAATGGAAAATAAAAAGCAAAGTGAAAAAGCTGATACAATTTATACAGTTGCACCTTCAAGTAAGACTGCAGCTGAGGTAGAAGCAGAAAAGCAGGCTGCAGTTTTGAATGCATCGGGTGCAAAACCTCAGACGGTTACATCTGCTGGAATTTCAAAAACTCAAACAACTGTAACACCAGCTGCAAAATCGTCAGTTGCCGCAGCTACTGCAGTAAACGTTAAGCCAGTTTCTGTTGAAACAACAAAATACTGGGTTCAGTGTGCAGCTTACACAAGTAAGAAAACTGCTGATCAAGCTCGTTCAAAGCTTGATGAAAACAGAATTCCTGCAGAAGTATTTACTTATCAGGATGCAAAAAAGAATCTTTTCTATCGTGTAAGAGTTGGTCCTTATACAACAAAGAGTGAAGCTGAATATTGGAAGAATCGTATATCACAGATTGATTCATTCAAGACTGCTCAAAGTTATATTACAATGAACTAAAAAAAGACCAGAGCTTATGAAGTGCACCCCTAAAGTTGGACAAATAAAGTTCAATTTTAGAAGGTGCATTTTTTTATGTCTTAATTTTTTACAACTATAATCTGTTTTCCTGTCTGTTTATATTTTTCAAACAAATTCTTCTGTGCAGAAAATCGCTGCAAAATATGCATTTCGTTCATATGATCACGCTTTCTGGCTCTGTTAAAGCGTTTAATCCAGTTTGCCTGAACATAAACAATCAAATCGCATTTATCCAGAAGCTTAGGTGTTTTATATAAAACTGTGGCATTGAGAATAATTCCCTTAGGGCGATTTTCTTTTAATTCATTTGTAGACTTTATAAAAGCTTTGATATTTTCTGTAAGGGCAGGATAGATTATGCTTTCATGTTTTTTTAAAAGCTGACTGTTACTGAAAAGTAAAGAACCCAATGCACGACGGTCAAGTTCGTTGTTTTCAGTTCTGATTCTGATACCTTGTTTTTCTGCAATACTTTCAAATGCTGCAAATACATCTTCTGTTTTTTCTTCAAGAACTTTATGTACTTCTTTATCAAGGTCAATGGAAATAAATCCCAGCTTTTCAAATTCCTGACATACAAAATTTTTACCAGACGCCATTGCACCTGTTACACAAAATACAGGCTTTTTTGAAGTAATCTCAGGTAATACAAATTTTTCAATTTGCTTAAGAATCTTATTGTTCATCAGTGGAATTCTCCCCAGTTTTTCCCGTATTCAATGCTAACACGAAGTGGAATACTAAGTTTTACTGCGTTTTCCATATTTTCTTTAATCAATTTGAGTGTATTATCAATTGCTTCCTGATTGTCAGGACATTCAAAGATAAGTTCATCGTGAACCTGTAAAAGCATTTTTGCTCCTGTAGGATTTGTTCTAAGAGCTGTGTTTACTTTTAACATGGCCATTTTTACGATATCTGCTGCAGACCCTTGGATCGGTGTGTTAACAGCAATTCGTTCTGCTGCAGCTTGATCATTTTTATTTGCATTATTAATGGTAGGAATAAATCGTGAACGGCCAAAGATTGTGCTTACCCGGCACTTTTCGTGAGCCTCCTGAATAGTTTCAGAAATAAAACGCTGGATGCTTGCATATTCAGTAAAATAGCTTGTAATAAATTCCTGGGCCTGGGTTCGTGAAATTCCCAGTTCATTGGAAAGTCGGAATGCGCTCATGCCGTAGATAACGCCAAAGTTTATTGTCTTTGCAAGCCGTCTCATGTCCGCAGTTACTTCTTCTTGTGGAACTTTGTAGATGAGCGAAGCGGTTGCCTTGTGAACGTCAGTACCTTCAGTGAATGCTTTGCACATGTTAGGATCTTTTGAAAGATGGGCCATGACTACAAGTTCAATCTGGGAATAGTCTGCAGAAATGAAAACTGTTCCAGGTTTACTTGTAAAGGCTGAACGGATGCGTCGGCCCTGTTCACTGCGGACAGGAATGTTCTGAAGGTTAGGGTCTTTACATGAAAGTCGGCCTGTGGCTGTTCCTGTCTGGACAAATGTTGTATGTATCAAAGAATCCTCGTCGGTTAATTTTGGTAAGGCTTCGACATAGGTAGATAACAGCTTTGAAAGTTCTCTGTATTCAAGTATCTTTTTGGGAACAGGGTCATAAACTGAAAGTTCTTCAAGAACAGAAGTGTCGGTTGAGTAACCGGTCTTTGTTTTTTTTGAAGGTTTTAGACCTCGTTCTGTAAATAAAACCTCCTGAAGCTGTTTTGTTGAGGCGATGTTGAATTCATGACCGACAATGCTGAAAATTTCTTTTTCAAGATTTGAAATCTGAGATGAAAGTTCCTTTGAATAATCATAAAGCTGATTTGTATCAAGGTGAATTCCACGAAGTTCCATTTCTGAGAGAATAGGAATTAAAGGAAGTTCCATTTCATTGAAAAGTTTTTCTTTATAGAACTTTTTAATCAAGGCATTGAGCTTTTTGTAAAGTGCAAGAGTAATTACAGGCTTTTCTCCAATGTATTGGGCAAGATCTTTCTGATCTGCATCTTTTAAACTGTTGTCTTTTGAAACGATTTCATCATATTCAGTTTTAAGAATCGCCAGTTTTTTTTCTGCAAGAATATCAAGGGCATAAGGATTATTTCCCAGTTCTTCAGGATCTAAAAGCCATGCCGCAATCATTGTGTCAAAGAAGGAAAGTGATGTATCAGATTCTTCAAGACATTTAAGACCATTGTGGCGCAAAACCTTGTAAGTAAATTTCATGTCATGGAAAATTAATCTGGAATCTGTCTGATCAAATAATTTTTGGATTGCCTTGATTCCTTCAGTAACAGAAAGGCTTCCTTGAGAAAATAAATCTTCTCCTGAAGAGAAGGGAATGTAGTAAGAAATTTTGTCGCTGGATGCAAAACTGATTCCTAAAAGTGCTGAAGAATAATTCTCTTCGTCCAGTGTTTGAACACTGATTGCAATTTCTTTTTTTTCTGCAAGTATTTTTTCAATTGCTTTTTCAAGTTCTTTTGAACAATCCAAAGTTATGATTTCTGCCTGAATTTTATGAAGAGGAATCAATTTATCTTTCAGTTCTTTTGCATCTTTTTCAAGCTGAGCCTTTGGATCGTAAGTTGAATTATTGAAACTTGCATTTTCTTCTGTTGTATCTGTTTTTGCTGCAGATTTTTTTGATTTTGCTCCTGTGGGAATTTCTGATGAAGAAGATTTTTTTCCCAGTGCCAGTTCATTGTACAATTTTGCGCAGGATGGAATTTCATACTTCATCAATTCTTCTGCTGCTTTTGAAAAATCCAATGATAGAGAAGTGAACTTTGTTATGTCAATTTCATCGCATGGAACTTCTGTGCAAAGGCGGACAAGTTCACGACTCTGGTAAGCGCTTTCTTTTCCGTCACGGATTTTCTGGCCAATTGCTCCTTTGATTTCGTCAGCATGCTGGTAAATACCGTCAAGATCGCCATACTGGTCAAGAAACTTGCAGGCTGTCTTTACACCACAGCCTTTGACTCCAGGAATGTTGTCTGCTGTATCTCCATACAATGAAAGTAAGTCCAGCATTTTTTCAGGATATACGCCCCATTCGGCTTTGACACCTTCGCGGCCGATGACTTTCCATACATCAGCGTGATCTGGTTTTAAAATCTGGGTTGTTTCTGTAACAAGCTGCATTAAATCTTTGTCGCCAGAAAGAATACGGCAGTTTCGACCTGCTTTTTCGCACTGAGATGCAACAGTTGCAATAATGTCATCGGCTTCGTAGCCGTCACACTGTAAAGTAGGAATTCCCATTGCACCTAAAATATCGCATATCCATGGAATCTGTGCATGAAGGTCTTCCGGAGTTTTTGGTCTGTTTGCTTTGTATTGATCAAATATTTTGTGTCGGAATGTTGGTGTTTTTGAATCCATTGCCGCTATAATATATGAAGGCTTGTAATGTTCCAGAATAGAGTGAAGGTTTCTGAAAAAACCGAAAAGGGCAGAAACATTTTCACCTTTTGAATTAGTTAATGGGCGTGAAATAAATGCAAAATAACAACGGTAAATAAGACCGTATGAATCAAGAATATAAACTGTGTCGTCTTTTTTATTCATACAATGAATATAGCATGACTGTTTGTAATTTCCAAGTGTATTGTAAAATTGCAGAAAAAAAGGATGCCTCCCATAATATTCATGGAAGCATCCTTTTATTCCTTCCGATTTTTATCGATGAAGTTTATTTTTTTTCTGGTGTATATTTAATGTAATCGTATTGGGCAACTTTTGATCCATCATATGTAAATGGTTTAAGCCAGTCGTCAACTCCAATTCCAGGCCAGAGGTTAACCATAATCTGCTGTGGATGAGTAGGCAGTCCGGAACCTTTTACTGTGTGTACTAGTTTTCCATCAACGTACCATTCAATTTTTCCTTTTGTCCATACAAATTTGTAAACATGAAAGTCTTCTGAAGCATCAAAGCCCAAATCAATCATTTTTTCGTGATTTCCCTGACCGTTTACATAGTAGTTAAGCTGAATTTTTGTTGTATCTTTTCCAAGAACTTCAAAGTCAATTTCATCCCATGGATCACCATTTGATGGACCTGTATATGTAAAGAATGAACTTACAAGACCATCTCCTTTTGCTGCCTTCATTCTTACTTCGAAAGTTCCGTAACCACATTTATTATTTGTGCGGTATTCACCGCTAGTGTAAGGGCGACCGTGGCTTTCTTCATTTGTAAGGGTAAGAGACATGATTCCATTTTTGAAAGTTACATGTTCTGGGCTCCATCCGCAGTTAAACATTGAACCATTTGTCCAGTTTGCTTTGTTGAAAGTTGCAGGTTCAAAATCGTTCATTTCTGTTGAAACAGGTTCTGATTTTGGACTTGCTGCAGTTGCATTAAAAACGCAAGTTGTTGATATAAGTGCTGCTGTCATAAAAATTGCAATCCTTTTCATAAAAAAAGTATTCCTCCAATAATGATATTTGGTAATGATTACATTATAAAATATTTTGTGTGGAATTTGTATCAAATTTTTCAGATATTTACGAATATTTATAGAAAATAATTTGATTTTTTTACTAAAGTCATCTTTTTAAAAACCGATATAAATAGTAGAAACTATTACCGGAGGTAAACATTTATGATGACTAGCATGCATAACTTAAGTCCATATTCATATAATGGAATTGCTTCCAGTGGTGCCTCAGGCAAGCTTTATGTTCCCGTAAGTCCATCAAGCGTGATTTATGCTCAGTTTGATCATATTTCCGGGGTTGCAGCAGAGGGCGGCCAGCGAGGTGTTTCTATTTCGAAAATTCAGATTCTTAACACTCTTATTGAGAATCTTTCTAAAATAAAGTCTGCTTCAAAAACTAATCCTGTTGTTAAAGAAACTCATCTTTCTGATGAACAGGTTGAAGTTTTGATAGAAAACTATCAGAACCAGATTAAACAGGCCGTAACTCAAGCACAAAACACTCCAGCTTTGCTAGGTGGTGTAAAACCCCAGCCAGGTGCTTTGTTTTCAATTGATGTATAAAACAAAAATATTTTATATATAGAAGGAAATCCAACGGGGTTTCCTTTTTTTTCGCTCCTATCATAATTTTCAAATATATTCTCATACTTCTCTTTTTTTGATAAAATTATGTAACTTTATTCTATATATCTAAATTTTATTATATGAGGGTTTTTTAGTATGATTCGTTTATTTAGCAAAAAATGCATTTGTGTATTAATAGGAATTGGGATTAGTGTAGCAGCATTTGCTTATAATCCACCTTGTCAGGGTGAAAATCTTACAGGCTTTATTAATCCACATCAGATGACTGCAGGATTCTCCACAGCTGGAGGACCACTTTTAACAATCACTCCTTCAAGTGTAATGGTTAACCCTGCATTGGGCTCATACCAGAATCGTGTAACATTAGATATTGGTTATACAGGAATTTTCACAGCTGATGAGAATCGTCCTTATTCTCAGGCTTTTGGAACAGGAATTCTTATTCCTACAAATTTCTGTAATATTACAGGTGAGCTTTTTGGTGTATTTTCAGAAACAGAGAAAATGCAGCTTGGAAATACTATAAATCTTAAGGCTACAGTATCTAAGGAAGTTGCCGAAAACCTTACAATTGGTATTGGAATTGGAGCAGGATGTTTGTGGGGCTTTAATACAGACTGGAATCTTGTACTTGATGCAGGTGCTGTATATAAGTTTGATGATATTGGACCTATGCACAATTTTAGAGTTGGTGCTTCGGTATTGAATATCGGAAAAGTTTATAACAACACATATACATTGGGAATTGCTGGAAGAAATGATGGTTCAGATTGGTCTTCATATCCAGGATTTTCAACAATCAAAGCAGGTGCAGCTGCTGAATTTGTTAATACTGACAAATTCACACTTGGACTTTCACTTGATGTTACAACACCGTTCTTTCAGAATTTAATTTTCGATGCTGGTGTTCAGATGCTTATCTGCAATTTCGTTGTAGTCAATTCAAGCTGGCAGTTTGATACTGCTGCTTGTATTCATGGTTATCAGAGCTGGATGCCTACTGTAGGTATTGCATTCAAGTTCGGACTTGATACAAGCTTTACAAATAAGGACAACTGGAAGAAGAGTGATCTTGAAATTGGCTCAGCTTGGAAAAATGTTAGTGGCAACGTTAATGCTGTTTCACTTGGAGCAACAGTTAATATGGGCCAGCCAGACCGTAAAGCTCCAGAAATCAAGATTGACGTTGATTTTGAAGAAGAATAGGGCGTAAGAAAAATAATTAATTAAAAATACGCATCAGGAGATGAAAATGAAAATACAGGCAAAAATTACTTTGATTACAGCTATTATGGCAATTGTTGCAAGTGCTGTAGCATTTGGTTTTACTGTAGTAAAATACTTCTCACCAAATAATGATGGAACAAGAGATGTTCTCGAAATCCCTTTTTCTGTTTCAGATAACGGTCGAATTGTTTCATGGCAGATGGTAATTTCAAATTCGCGTGGAATAGTGATCCGTTCAATTGGAAACAAAGTTGCACTTCCTTCTAAATTCACAGCAGGAGATATTGTAAAGCAGCTGGGAAAAGGTAAAGAAAGCGTAATTATTCCAGAAAGCGTTGTATGGGATGGTACTATGGACGATGGTACTATGGCTCCAGATGGTGAATATTTCTATTACATCAGCGTTAAAGATGAAAGTGGAAATGAAGGCCGTACCAATAAGAAAAGTGTTTTCCTTGATAATACAAAACCTGAATGTAAAATTAAAGTTCCAGAAGGCGAAGAACTTTTCTTTGGCGAAGGAAATAAAACTGTATTTATCATTCATCAGTCTGGTTCAAAAGAAAAAATCTGGACCGGAGAAATTTCAACAAGTGACGGAAAGGTTATCCGTACCATCAAGTGGGAAAATTCTTCTCCTTCAGATTTTTCCTGGGATGGAACAGATGATAAGGGAATGATTGTGCCTGACGGTGTTTACAATTATTCCCTTAGAGGTGAAGACAAGGCAGGTAACGTAAGTGATGAAAATGGTATTAAAAATATTATTTTCTCGGCTGAAAAGCCTGCAACAAATATTGCAATTTCAGGAAGTAAATATTTTTCAATTCCTTCAAAAAGCAATATATCAACAATCAAATTTGATGTAGATATTCCTTCACCTACTGGCAGTGTGAATAAGCTTGTGGATTGGAATGTTTCAATTATAAATAAAGATAAAAAAATTGTGAGAACATATAATCCATCAACTGCAGGAGCTTTGAATCCTCCTTCTGTAATTGAGTTTGATGGTAAAGATGATAAAGGAAAGCTGATAGAAGAAGGCCAGTACTATGCACAGGTAAGCGCAAAGTATAAAAACGGTTATGAAACGCTACCTGTAAATACAAGCATTTTTGTGTTTGATATTACTTCACCAGAAGCAAATGTAACAGCAGACAGTACAATTTTCAGTCCTGATGGCGATGGCCGTAAGGACTTTATGTCTTTTAAATTGGTTACAGATAAAAAAGGTGGTTCGCCAATTTCAAACTGGTCGGGCAAAATTGTAAATGTAAAAGCACCTGATACAGCTGTAGTTGAATATAAGTTCGGAGTTTTCTGTCCATCAGATTTAACCTGGAATGGTCTTGATAAAAATGGAAAACCTGCTTTAGACGGAGAATATGATTTCGTATTAACAGGAATTGATATGGCAGGAAATTCCGTAGAAGCAAAGACACAGAGTCATTTTGCCCTTGATACATCAAAAACAGAAGTAATGTTAGCATCAAGCGATCTGATTATTTCTCCAAATGGTGATGGTGTTCAGGATTCAATTACTTTTACTCCTGTAGTAAAAGATAATGTAAATGTTTCTAAATATAATTTTGAAATAAAAAATTCATCTGGTAAAACTGTTTATGCTGTTAATGGATCAGGCAAAGTTCCTTCAAGCATTAAGTGGGAAGGGAAGGATTCATCACAGAAGTATGTTGCTGATGGAAGATACACAGCAAGCCTGTTGATTGATTCAACAAATGGATCCCAGGCAAAAGTTGAAGTTCCTGGAATCGTGATTGATACAAAGGCACCTGCTGTTGATGTTTCAACTGACTACACATTGTTCAGTCCAGATGGTGATGGCATTAAAGATGTGCTTGTAGTTAATACAAAAGACTGTAGTTCAGAAGATTTATGGCATGTGACAGTTGTCGATAAAAATGGAAAAACTGTCTACCAGCAGGATTACAATAAATTCATTGGAACTTCTGCTAATTCCTCATTTAATTGGGACGGTCATGATAACACTGGTAACAAAGTGCAGGATGGTACATACCGCGTAATGGTAAGTGCTGAAGATGCTGCCGGTAATAAGTTTGTAAAGACAATCGAAAATGTTGTTGTTGATACAAGAGCATGTAAGGCATTTGTTACAGCTAAATATGAAGGAATTTCTCCAGAATCAACAACAGGTTTGCAAGCTCAGGTATTTAATTTAAAGCTTTCAGTTAATGACGGAATTAAAAACTGGACTTTTGATGTAATTGATGACTGGGGTAAAACAGTATGGATAACATCTAAAACTGATACATCAAAATCCGTTCCAAAAGAAATTGTGTGGAATGGTTCAGATTCATTGACAGGAAAGAATAATCTTGATGGATATTTCTTTGGACGTCTTACTGTTGAATATGAAAAAGGAAATAAGGTAACAGAAATTTCTGCACCATTTATCTGTTCTTCAAAGGTACCTGAACTTTCTGTTAAGACAACACCTAAGTTCTTCAGTCCTGACAATGATGGTATTGATGATGATCTTTATATTAAGCTTGGTGCAAAATGTGCTGGAAAAATCGTAAGCTGGTCATTTGTTATCTATAACCCTGAAGAATCAGGCAAGAAAGGAAAGCCTTTCTGGACAACAAATGGAACTTCGAAAATAACTGAACAGCTTACATGGAATGGTTTAAGTAATGTTTCGAAAGAAAAAAATGGTCGTGCAGAACGAGTACAGTCAGCCATGGATTATCCATGGGAATTTACAGTAACTGATAGTCTTGGACTTACATCAAAGAGTCGCGGTAAGATTTCTATTGATATTCTTGTAACTCGTGACGGTAATGTATTGAAGATGGCTGTTCCTGCAATTATCTTCAGATCAAATGCGGCAGACTTTAAGACTGCAAAAGAAGCTGCAGGAAGTAAAGTAACTCCAGAACAGGCTGCAAATAATGAGCGTGTATTAAAGCGTGTTGCAGATGTCCTGAATAAGTTCCCTGATTATACAATTACTGTTGTTGGCCATGCTAATAATATTACAGGTACTGAAGCTGAAGAAACATCAACAGAAAATGGAAATATTCCTTTGATTCCTCTTTCTTTAAACCGTGCTGAATTTGTAAAAACAAAGCTTAAAGAATATGGAGTTGAAGAAAATCGCATGACAACAGAAGGAAAAGGTGGTCGTGAAAGAATTGCATCTTTACAGGATAGAGAAAACTGGTGGAAGAACCGCCGAGTAGAATTCCTGCTTCATAAATAACTGGTGTGATGATCTGAAATATTTTTGAAAGAAATTATTTGTTACAGTATATATAATAGTTCGTAAAACAAATGTGTTGACGACTAATTGATATGCTTTAATACTTTATCTGAAGTACAACTAAAAAAAATTAACACTTGATATCAGACAATATCATAGAGTTGTACTTCCACGGACCGAGGTAAGTTTTACCTGCGGTCCTTTTTTTTTAGTTAGCTCTTTGTATGTAGGTTGCTCTTGGGCGCAATGTGATTTCAACACGACGATTCAAGGCTCTGCCTTCAGGGGTAGAGTTATCTCCACCTTTGGCAGGTACTGTTTCACCATATCCTCGGTAGCTGAAGATATTTCTGTCCAAACCTTCTTGAACAAGTGCATCAATGATTGCTTTTGCACGATCAATTGAAAGAAGCATCTGGTTCTGAGGCTGACCAATATCAGCTGTATGGCCTCCGATGAAGATTGTGTATGCGTTATCCTTTAATACTTCTTTCAAAAGCTTTGCACATTCTGAAATTCTTGCTTTTTCACCTGGTAAAAGTTCAGGACTGTTTGGAATGAATTTAAGATTATAAATGAATCGAGGACCAATTGGACCGTCATCAAATCCATCGGGTCCTAAAAGTCTGTCAAATGGATAATTTTTAATTACTCCAATTGTTGTGTAATATGCATCATCTTTTAATGGTGCTGCAACATTATAAACAAGCTGGTCCTTGTTAAGAAGAATTACAACTTTTCCCTTTTTGAGTAAGTCAATGTTTTCTGGAACACAAAGAATTTTCAAAGCATCCTCTTTTTTGATTACAAGATCACTTCTGTTTTCTCCATAACATTCCTGAGCTAAAATATGAAGAGGATTTGCACCAGAGTGTTCACTGTATCGGCTTTCGTCATCTGAGTAATCATAACAAACGGTTCCTTTTGCTTTACTGAATGAAGGATCGACCATGTTTTTTTCGTATATTACTTCCATTTCATCTGTAAAAATACGTGGAAAGAAGCTTGGTTCAACATTTTCTTTCATGAATTCGCCATGTACATCAACTTTACCACGGGCATCAATAATAATTCCTGTATAAGGTTTTGAAGAAACGAATTCTACAGGTTTTTTAAGTCTGTAAGGAATGTTATGTTTGATAAAAAGAGAATAAATCTTTGGAAGATTGATTGTATGGTTTGTTGTAAATGTTGAAGAATCCTGTTTGAAATAGCCCATTGTACAGCTTGAGCTTGTGATAATATCTGTAAGATCGTGGTATGTAATCTGATGCTCAAGAATCAAATCTCCAAGCTTTCTGTCTGCATCAACATTTAAGGTTAAAAGTGGATCTTTTATTAAATCAGGAACTCTTGTGTTGATTACGTTAATTGCTGTAGTTTTTCCTGAAGGCATTGCAATGCCTGCTTTATCTACATCGATACTGATGTTTGATTTAAATTCCTTTGTAATCCAGTTTACCTGACTTGTTGATTCAAGAAGTGATGTGTTGGTTTCGCCAAAACATAATGCAGAAAAAGCAAAAAATACTGCAGATGTAATTTTTACACATTTGTGTCTGATAAGATTCATAAAATCTGACTCCACACTGAACATAATTAATTTTGCACTTAATTATAGAAAAATTTCTTCTATTTATTTTCGGAATTTATTAATTCATTATTTAGGAAATTCTTGGTACCATTATTTTTGACTTGAAATCCTTTCAAATGCATCAAAGCATGTCACCGATGTAAATTCCAGCCCATTCCCATCTGCCATGAATGTCTGGATCAGCCGGGAAGTTTACTTCACGCAGGTAGAAATACCATGTAGGCATTGTTGTCCAGCCTGTTGTACGCAGGTACGCTTCGTTTGGTGTAGGACCTGGAATGAGTTCTTTGTCATAACTAATTCTGTTACCATGCATATAGTTTGCCATGGAAAAGTCGACTTGACCTGTACTTGCATTTTCATCCTGCTTCCAGGATACTGCGAAAAAGTTTACTTTCGAGCGGATTGCATCAAGTCTGTTAGGCTGATAACGGAAGATTGCTTCTTTGATAGCTGTTTCAAGAGATGCCAGTGATCTGAAAGTCCAGTCTTTAGGTGAACTGTTAAAGTCAATAAGAGTTTTTGCATAATTGTATGCATCAGGAATGTCTGTAATCTGAATTGATGCTGCATCTGGCTGTTCCAGGAACATATTGTATGTTCTCAATGCTTTTGTCCATTCACCGATATTTTCATATTCCCGTGCAAGTCTCATATACATTTCTGTAATACTGACACTTGATGGAAAGCGGTTAATCAGCTGATTAAAGTATTTGATACGGCTGTCGGAATTACGGCTGATTTTTATAAGGTTTTCCAGACACAGAAAGTGAATTGACTGACCTTCAACTTCCAGATCAGGATAATTCTTGATGATTCGTTCAAAATAAAATTCCGCCATAGGATCTGCATTTGTCTGCATATATGAATGAGCAACCATCAAAAGCCAGTAAGCATTGAATTTGTCCTGAGGATGAGTTTCTACCCAGTCTGTAAGATATACTATAAGCTGTGTGTGCTGTTTTTGAGAAAGAAGGGTTGTGGAAATTTTTTTTATGATGCCATAGCGTGCTTCGTCAGAAAGATTTTCTGAGTTAAGAAGCTGCTTCATTGCCTGAATGTCGTCTGCATAATTGTCAGTTTTGGTGGAATTTCTGCAAGAAAGAACTGTAAAAACAAATGTTGCTGACATAACAAGGGCTACGAAAGATTCTATCAAATATTTTTTTCTGATGGTCATCATATTTTTACTTTATCATACAGTTTTGTTATTGGCAAGATTAGGCTTTTTATAGTATTCTATCTAAACTAATACTCTTTACAGTTTTAGAATGGCAGTAACTTACTTTTAAGGAGATAATCATGGATTCAAAAAACAGCGTAAAGCTTTTCAGATTAGTTCTTGCAATTGGTTTTATCTTACTGCTTTGTGGGTTAACTTTTTTTCTTCTGGTTCCTGCAAAAAATGTTCAGGGGTTCCTTTTTATTTTTTATTCAACACTAATGTTTCTTAGTGCTGTTGCTGTTTATTTTACAATCATCCTGCAGAAAGGTGTTCTTCTGTATCTGGCTCTTAATACTTTTATTTTCGCTGTGGTTGCAGCATTTATTGCTTCAAAAGAAGCAAATTTTGCTTTTATAAAGTACTGGCCTCTTCTTGTTATGCTTTTTGGAATTACTCTTATTCCAAGTGGTTATGTAAAAGCAAAAAAAATGCGTACTATTTATGTAATTCCTGCAATTATGCTGATTTTTCTTGGTGGATTTTTTCTCCTTTTTTCATGCGGAGTTATAAAAATTCCTTTTAAAATATTCTTTATTTATATGTGGCCTGTACTGATTCTTTTAGCCGGGCTTTTTCTCATTGCTTATTACTTTTATAGCGTTTATAACAAACAAAGATTTATTGAAGAAGTTGAAGTTGCCAGTCCCGATGAATTGGAAACTTTGATTTCTGGAGACGACGAAGATAATGAATAAAGTGCAGAAGGCTTTTACCTTTACTGCTTGTATTTCGATTTTCCTCATAACTGCTTTTTCTGTGCTTCTTGGCTGTCAAAGTTCCTCTCAAGAAACTATGCCAAACGCAGAAGTTGGTGTTCATTCAACTTATGCACCACAAAAACCTGATGCAGTAACAACAATAACAGAACCATCCCAGGTGGATCTTAAAGATGCTACACCTGTAAAATTAGGAAGAAAGACTCAGTCTTATTTTGGTTCTATTGATAAGACTGTTCTGCAGGATCTTGAAATAGCTTCTCCGTCAAGCATTAATCGTGGTCTTAACAAAATGCGTAAAGCTGCCATTGAGTATACTGAAAGTGAACGAGTTATTTATAATATTTCCTCAAGGATTATGTCTGAGGTTTGGTCAAAAGAAAATCAGCTTGTAAATGTTCCTGCTGTTTCTCAAGTTTCTGGGTTGGGAGCAAGCTATCTTGCGATTATGGACTCTGCAAAGTCTGGCATTTTTGAAAACAGAAAAGGGGAGAAAGATTTCTTTCTTACTGTTCTGCCAGCTCTTGTAATTTTATCTTCGACAGAAAATACTGGTTATTATGCAGATGCAGAAACGGCCTTGCTTTCGGGGCTTAAGATGAAACCAGATTCTGTTTTATGTAATTATCTTTTGGGAAAATTATATGAGAAGCAGAAACAATACGAAAAAGCTGTTGTCTGCTTTGAAAAAGCCACAGAGCCTGGGACTACTGTGTTTGAAGTATTGTATGAAAAGGCAGCATGTCTTGTAGCTCTAGGACATTATGAAGCTGCAAGCAGTATTTTGGACAGACTGGTCATTCAGTTTCCTTCTGATGTTCAAGTCTTAAAGCTTTATGCAAATGCAACCCTTCTAATGGGGGATTTTCCCCGAGCCGAGCTGTATGCTTCTCAGGTTTTGCAGCAGAATCCATCTGACCTGGAATTTGTTCTTTTCAGGGCAAAGATTTTTGTTGAAACCGGGGAATATCTGAAGGCTTCGTCACTTCTTGATGTATATGCGAAAAGCTTTCCGACTCAGCATGAATATTTACTGCTTCGTGCAAAACTTCAGAAAGAATGGAATAAGAATCTGACAGTTGCAATTTCTACAATAGAAAAAGCGCTCTCTTTATATCCTGATGATGAAGATATTATTCTTTATGCAGCACAGTTAGCCTCTGAAACAGGAAGCAGAGTAAGTGGAAAAACAGGCGTTCAGCTTGCAGAACTCATTTTGAAGGATGATCCTGATAATGTAAAAGGACTTCAGTATTCAGTGCAGTCTTTATATAACGAAGGTCGTTATTCTGAGGCTTATACATTAAGTAAAAAACTGCTGGGTGATAAAGCCGTTCCTCAGAGGGCCGTATTAATGCACACAAAAGTATGTCTTGCAATGCATTATAATGACGAGGCCTGGAAATATGCTGCTTCATTATATGAAAAAAACTCTGATAATATTGAAATTATCCAGCATTATATAGAAGTTATGATAAAGACTGGTCGTACTCAGAGTGCGTCAAAGCTTATTAACTCAATGCTTTCTGGAACTCCATCGGCGAACTTAAAGAGCTTTTTGTTCTATGAAAGAAGCTTTCTTACTTCAAATGAAGGTACTATGTTGTCTGACCTTCGTTCCAGCTTAATTGCAAATCCTCGTAATTCTGATGCCCTGTTCAGAATGTATCAGATCTATTATGGACGTAAGGATTACCGTAAAGCACAGTATTACCTGAAACAGGTAGTTTCTCTTAATCCAAATGATGAAAAATACCTTCGCCTTAACAGCGAACTGGATCAACTTTTAAAATAAACTTCGGTGCTACATATTTTCATTGACCAATGTAGAATTTCTATGTTATTCTATATAATCTAATACACAAAATAAAAAAGGAAGGATTTAATATGTCTATTTTAAATTTTTTGATGGCTGCACCTGCAGGTGCTGATGGACAGCAGGGATCAAACCCAATCGTAATGGGAGTTGCAGTTGTATTAATGATCGCAATTTTCTACTTTTTCCTCATTCGTCCACAGAAAAAACAGGAAAAAGAAGCAAAGAAAATGCTTAGTGAACTTAAAAAGGGTGACAAAATCGTAACAATCGGTGGAATCCACGGAGTTGTATTCGCTGTAAAAGAAGCAACTGTTGTTGTTAAAGTTGATGATGGTGCTAAGATTGAATTTACAAAGTCTGCAATTGCTAAAGTAGTTAATGATGCTCCAGCTGCTGTTGAAGAAAAGCCTGCTAAAACAGAAAAAAAAGCAAAAGCAGTAAAAGAAGAAGAAAAAGCTGAAGAAACTGCAGAAAAACCTGCAAAGAAAGCAGCTAAAACTTCTACAGCTAAAAAAGCAAAGAAATAATTATAATTAAACTTGGAGTTTAGAAAAAATGAAAAAACGTAATCGTTTTCTTCTTATCCTTGCAGTGCTTGGCATCTGTTTTTTCTGTCTCTCTCCTTCAATTAACTGGTATTATCGTACCCCTGAAGCAGAAAAGACAATTGCTCTTGCTTCATTGGAAAAGATCAGAGATTATTCCATCGAACAGGCTGTAGCATCAGTTAAGTCTTTGGAAGATAGTGCAAGAGCAAATCCTCAGGCAGAAGTTCCTGCTGATTATAACTGGCTTGTAAAAGAAGCAAAGGCTAATTATAAAAAATATGGCCGTGAAGTTCCTAAAGAAATGACAATGGGAGCTATGCTTTCAAGCTTTGGTTTTGGATATAATGGAACTGCAGCTGACAGAGCTGCAATTCATGGTAAGCTTGTTAATTTGTTTCAGGAACGTTATCGTCAGCGTATTTTGAAGAATAAAAAAAATTATGCTAACTCTGTAAAGCTTGGTCTCGACCTTGCAGGTGGTGTTAACGTAATTATTCGTGCTGATCTTGATGCAGCTGTAGCTGCAAAAGGCGATTCACTTAAACCTGAACAGGTTGCATATTTCAAACAGCAGGCTATGGCTACTGCAATTGAAACAATTACAAGCCGTATTGACCGCTTTGGTTTGACAGAACCTGTTATTCGTCAGATTGGAGAAGATGGTATTTATATCGAAATCCCAGGAAATGATGAAAAGAAAGATTCAATTAATGCTATCATTCAGGGTAAAGGTCTTTTGAACTTCCGTCTTGTTGATGATGAAGCAACTCAGAACTTCTATGCAAATTCTACATTTACAGATGAAGGAAAGGTTATCGAAGCTGCAGGTGTTCCTGAAGATTGTGAAGTTCTTGGATATTATGATAAAGATGCATACGGACTTGATGTATTCAGAAACTATTTTGTTGTTAAGAAAGAAATTGCACTTGATGGTTCTCACATTAAGACTGTAAGTGTTTCAAAGGATAAGATGGGGGCAACTGGTGTTGACCTTTCTCTTGATGTTGAAGGTGGAATTATCTTTGCTGATGTAACAGCAAAAAATGTTAAAAAACGTCTTGCAATTGTATCAGATGGTAAGATTAAATCAGCCCCATCTATTAAAACTGCAATTCCTGGTGGACAGGTTCGTGTAGACGGATTCAATACAGAAGAAGCTGAGAACCTTCAGAAAGTATTGGAAACAGCATCACTTGATGTACCACTTACAATTGAAAGCCAGCAGGTTGTTGAAGCAAGTCTTGGTAAGCTTTCAATTAAGCAGGCTATTAAAGCTTTGATTCTTGGTCTTGCTCTCATCATGGTATTTATGCTTATCTTCTATAAGGGTGCAGGATTTAATGCTGTTGTAGCTCAGGTACTTAACCTTTACATTTTATTCTCAGTATTGTCAGCATTCAATTTGACTTTAACATTGCCTTCTATTGCAGGTATGATTCTTACAATCGGTATGGCAGTTGATGCAAACGTAATTATTTTTGAACGTATCAAAGAAGAATTGGTTCTTGGAAAAGATCGTAAAGCTGCTATTGATGCAGGTTTCAAAGGTGCTTTCTGGTCAATTATGGACTCTAACATTACAACATTCATTGCTGCATTGTTCCTTTCTGTACTTGGTTCTGGAGCAATTCAGGGATTTGCTGTCAGCCTTGCAATCGGTGTATTGTCATCTGTATTTACAGCATTGTTCGTTTCAAGACTTATGTTTGACTTCTGGACAGACCAGGCTAAGAAAAAGTCAGTTAGCATCAGCTGGAGGGTTAAATAATGAAAAAGAGAATTCAGTTTAGTAAGGCATTCCTTCCTTGTGCTATTGTAAGTGCAGTTCTTGTTATTGCTGGTGTTATCAGTATTGTAACTCGTGGAATTAATTTTAGTATTGATTTCAAATCTGGATATATCGTAGAAGCTCGTATTGATTCAAATCCTTCTGTTGAAGATGTTCGTTCTGCCTTGTCTGGTTCTGAAGGTGTTTCAGTAAAGGCAATTGGATCTGGAGAAACAGCAGCTTATCAGATTCGTATGGGTGCTGAAAAACAGGATAATGATATTGAAGGTACAATTAAATCTGCTTTGGCTAATAAATATTCTGGTGTTGAAATCCTTAAGAGTGATTTTATCAGTTCAAAGCTTTCTAAAACATATGCTATGCAGGCATTGTTCCTCTTGCTTGGAACTATGCTTTGTATCTGGATTTATGCTGCAATTCGTTTCCGCTGGGACTTTGCTCTCGGTTCAATTATTGCATTAATTCATGATACATTGATTATGTTTGCATTCCTTGCTGTTTTCCAGGTGGAATTCAGTACAACAACAATTGCTGCTGTTCTTACAATCATTGGTTACTCAATCAACGATACTGTCGTTATTCTTGACCGTGTTCGTTCGAACATTCAGAAACTTGAAGTTACAAAATTTGACGAAATTATTAATCAGTCATTGTCGGAAACTTTAAGCAGATCTTTGATTACAACTATTACAACATTGTTTGCAGTAGTTTCTTTGTATATATTTACAACAGGAACTATTCATGACTTTGCATGGGCGTTGATCATAGGTCTTATTAGTGGTTGTTATTCTTCAATCTTTATTTCAAGTGGATTTATTTCTTTAGTTCGCAAAAACTGGAAACCAGAATATGGTCTTCATGCAACAAGTGTAAAGAAACCATCTGCAAATTAATTTAATATGCCTTCTTTAAAGAAGGTTGATTTGGATTAAAAAAAGTCATTACAGATTAAAAAATCTGCAATGACTTTTTTTTTGTTTAAATGTATAACTAATAATATGAACGTAGTAAAAGCAGATACCTTAGGATATTGTATGGGAGTTCGACGTGCTGTAGAAAGTGCTGAAGTCGCCCTTAAAGAGTATAAAGATAAAAAAGTTTATTCTCTTGGCCCATTGATTCATAACACTGTAGCTTTAGAGGAATTATCTGATAAAGGACTTTATATTCTTGACGAAAAAGATATTGATTCTTTAAGCAGTGATAGTGTGGTAGTAATTAGAGCCCATGGTATCAGTCCTGATGTTCAGAAAAAACTCATTGAAAAAAAAGCTGTTATAATTGATGCAACTTGCCCACGTGTTACAGTAAGTCAAAATCGTGTAGCAGAATATTCAGAGAAGGGGTATTCCATTATTCTTGCCGGGGATAATGGTCATGCTGAGGTAGAAGGAATTCGTGGTTATGCCAGAGATTCATTTTACTGTGTTCAGAATTTAACTGAAGCGGAAACTTTAATAGAGAAAGGGGTACTATTAAATTCCTCTGAGAAAAAATATCTTTTACTATGCCAGACGACTTTTAGTCCTGTTGAGTTTGAAAAGATTGCTTCATATTTGAAAACTAAAATAGATTTTCTAGAAATAATTAATACAATCTGTCCTGCCACACGTCAGCGCCAGAATGCCCTTGAGCGAATGTGTATGACTGTTGATGGAGTTGTTGTTGTCGGTGGAAAGAAATCTGCAAATACCATCAGATTATACCAGAAAGCAAGTCAACTTGTAGAAAATGTGGTTCACATTGAAAAGGCTTGCGAAATTCCAGATTCCTTTAGAAAGCTACAAACTGTTGGGATAACTGCAGGTGCTAGTACTCCTGATAATGTGATTGAGGAAGTTGTCAAATCATTGATATTCAGTTATACTTAACCAATTATGGAAACACGTTGTTTTAGTATGTTAAAACCAGGCGTATTGAATCGCCGGATTGTTGGTGAGGTAATTAACCGCCTCGAAAGAAAAGGTCTTAAACTTGTTGGCCTTAAAATGATGAATATTTCTGAAGAACTTGCTGGAAAGCATTATGCAGAACATGAAGGAAAGCCTTTCTTTGGTGACCTTGTAAGCTATATCACATCTGCTCCTGTTGTTGCAATGGTATGGCAGGGAGATGACTGCGTAACTTTAGTTAGAAAGCTTTGCGGAGCAACAAAGCCATCTGAAGCTGCTCCTGGAACTATTCGTGGAGATTTCTGTCTTCATACACAGTTCAATGTAATTCATGCTTCTGACAGTGATGCAAGTGCGGAGAGAGAAATCAATCTTTTCTTCAAACCAGAAGAGATTATTGACTGGAAAGATAATACACAATCATATCTTTAATTTTTGCAAGAAATATTTTACTGGAAATATATTGTTGGAGGTTTTGTAATGAATCCGAAATCTGTTGGAGTTATTGGAGCAGGTGCCTGGGGTACAGGTTTTGCCCAGGCTTTAGGCCGTGGCGGACATAAAGTAACTTTGTGGGCTCTTGAACCAGAAGTTGTAGATTCGATTAATAATGAACATGAGAATAAAAAATTTCTCCCAGGTTTTAAACTTTCTGAAAATTTAACTGCTTCTACAAATCTTGAAGAAGTTGCTAAAGATAAGGATTTTTTGATTCTTGCAAGTCCTTCACTTTATCTTGCTTCAACAGTTAAAAAGCTTGTTACAATTCCTAATATAGCTGATGGAGAAACATTTATTGGTGTTCTTACAAAAGGATTTGTACCTTCTAAAAACGGTCCAAAGCTTTGTCTTGAAACTATCGAAAATGTTCTCCCAGGCATTTATAAAGGAAACACTGTTTATATTTCAGGCCCAAGTCATGCTGAAGAAGTAGCTATGGGCAAATTGACAGGTCTTATCGCTGCTTGTGAAAATCCAAAGAACACTATTATTTTCCGTGAGCTTATGAGAGTTCCTGGACTTTTGGCTTATTCGAGTCTTGATGTTATTGGTGTTCAAATTTGTGCTGCTGTTAAAAATGTAATTGCAGTAGTATATGGTTGTTGTGATGCAATTTCTGAAACATCGGACACTTTTGGTGATAATTCAGAAAGCCTTTTGCTTGCTGCTGGTCTTAACGAAATTCAGCAGTTTGGTTTTGCTATGGGGGCAACACATGCCGAAACATTTACATCAATTGCCGGTGTTGGTGACTTAGATGTAACTTGTAAAAGTAAATATGGCCGAAACCGCCGTTTTGGTCAGGATATTATTAAAAATAACGTTCTTTCAAAGTTTAAAGATCTTGATGATTTAATTGCCCGTGTAGGTGAAATCGGTTATTTGCCTGAAGGTGCGATTGCATGTAAATATGTTCACGAAATTTCAGCCAAAATGAATCTTAAGCTGGTAATTTGTGATGGTCTTTATAAAATCTTAAACCGTGAAGTTGAACCTGAAGAATTTCTTAGAGATCTTCTTCGTTTAAAAAAAAGAGTTAAACGCTAGTTTCTGGAGTAACCAATGCTTGAAAAGTTAACAGACACATTTGGATCGATTATTCGTTCCCTTTCTGGAAAATCTAAAATTACAGAAAAGAATATTGAAGAAACTGTAGAACAGATTAAAATGGCTTTACTTGAAGCCGATGTAAATCTTCGAGTAGTCAGAAGATTCGTTAATTCTACAATTGAAGAAGCAAAAGGTGAAAAGGTATTAAAAGCCGTTGATCCAGGTCAGCAGTTTGTAAAAATTATTTACGATAAAATTGTTGCAATGCTTGGTGATACAAAAACTGATATTAAGCTTAAAGGTCCAGATACACAGTCTGTAATTTTAATGCTTGGTCTTCAGGGTTCTGGTAAAACAACTGCCAGTCACAAGCTTGCAGCAAAGTTGAAGAAAGAAGGGCGACGTCCGCTTCTTGCAGCCTGTGACCTTGTACGCCCTGCAGCTATTGAACAGTTGTGTGTATTAGGACAGAAAATCGATGTTCCTGTTTATAAAGAAGAGGGAACAAAAGATGCTGTTGGTGTTGCTAAAAATGCAATTGAATACGCAAAGAAAAATGGACTTGATGTAATTATTCTTGATACTGCAGGTCGTCTTCAGATTGATGAAGAAATGATGAAAGAACTTGTAAACCTTAAGGCTGCAGTTAAGCCTGATGAGGTTCTTCTTGTAGCCGACTCCATGACAGGTCAGAATGCAGTTGATATAGCAAAATCATTTGATGAACAACTTGGTCTTACTGGTGTTATTCTTACTAAGTTTGACTCTGATGCTCGTGGTGGTGCGGCTCTTTCACTTAAATCAATTACAGAAAAGCCAATTCTTTATATTGGTACTGGTGAAAAGACAGAGGACTTTGAAGTATTCCATCCTGAAAGAATCGCAAGTCGTATTCTTGGAATGGGTGATATTGTTTCTCTCGTTGAAAAAGCTCAGGAGCAGGTTGATATTGACCAGGCTAAAAAACTTGAAGAAAAGATGGCTCGCAATGAGTTTACTCTTGATGATATGCTTGCTCAGTTCCAGCAGGTAAAGAAGATGGGGTCAATGAAATCTCTTATGGAGATGATGCCAGGTATGGCAAATGCAATGCAGGGCCGTGATCTTGATACAAGTGGAATGAAACGTCAGGAAGCAATTATTCAGTCTATGACAAAGAAGGAACGTGCAAACCATCTTATTATTGGACCGAGCCGTAGAAAAAGAATTGCTGCAGGTTCTGGTACAACTGTTGCAGAAGTAAATAAACTTATTAAGCAGTTTGAAAAAACAAAACTTGCAATGAAAAAAATTACACGCAATAAAGGAATGCAGGCAAAGCTTATGAGCCAGCTGGCTGGTGGAAATATGGGTGGCATGGGTGGAATGCCAGATTTGTCTGGAATGGATTTTTCAAAATTCAGATTCTAATTATTATGAATATAAAGCAGAATGAGTTTTATCATTCTGCTTTTTTTTTAATTAACAACAATTTTTGAAGCTTCGCGACCTTCACCAGACCAGGCTCTGTCTGGATTTGTTACATCAGCAAAGGATTTTGTTCCTGTATAATATGCGTAGTAATAGGTTCCTTCTGGTAATGGAAGGTAAAGCTCGTAATAACCTGGCCTTGTTTCATGCAATTCATAAATCGAAGAGTCCCAGTTAGTAAAAGTTCCTCCTAAACGAACTTTCTGTCCTGATTCACCCATATAAATGAAGTGGACGCCTTTGTCAGTTTTTTGTGTTTCATCAACATGATTGTTCTTTACTGACAAGGTTGAAACTGAAATACCAGTATATGGATTGTAATAGGAATTAAAATTCTGTGGATCAGTTGTCCAGATTCCATCAATGATCAATCTATACGAAATTGAGTCAATGTTCTTCGGTAAATCAAGAATGTAAAAATAAACACTGTCAATAATATTACCTTCAATGTCTGTTGTTGTTTTTCGCATAAAAGAGTGAATCTCTTTGTAGTCTTCAAAATCAAAAACTATTCCGATGTGGCGTGGACCATCCTTTGCTGTAAATACTATGTAATCATCTTTCTGGTAGGGTGCAGTTACACCTTCGATTTCGTTGACAATGACGCGATATTCATAAGGTGTTGTAAATTCAATATTCTGAGATTTTTTGTTATCTTTTGCAAATGCTGAACATAAATTACAAAAAGCAGCTGCCATTAAAAAAATTTTAAAATAACGTTTCATATGTTCTTTATCGGAAAAAATCACGAAAGGAATTAGATATTTTTTCTACAATATAAATAATAATATTCTTAATGAAATGACTGACAAATATCGATAATATATGATATAATAAATTTGGGGAAAGAATAATTAATTTATGCCGGGTTTAAGTCAATTAAAAAAATTAAGCGAAGACGTACTCAGATTAGGGAATGAGCCAAAGCTCCGTGCTGAACGTGGTGAAAAACCAGTTGTTGCAGCTATCCCGTCCACTGTCGAAGATATTGACGACTCAGAAGACTTTGTTCTGGGAATGCCGGAAAAACCCGAAGAAGTATCAGAAGAAGAAAATTTTGAACAGAACCAGGACGAAAGTGACGCATTAGCTGCTGCAGGAGACCTTGAGTCAATTCTTGATGGTACGGCAACTCAAGCCTCTGTTCCTGTTGAACCTGATTTTTCAAGTATATTAAACCCTATCGGTGGTGAAGATGATGGTGTGCCTGATTTGTCGGCATTCGAAGAACCACCACCACCTCCAAAGAAAAAAGAGCCTTCAATTGCAGATATGGATCTGGATGCACTTTTAAGTATGCCTTCAGAAGATTTTTCTGAGCCAGAGCCAGAACTAGAAGAAAATGAAGCTTTTGATGATCGGGATGCTTCAGTATCTGTTGAAGAAAATGACAATTCATCGTTATCAGATGAAGAAGATGAATTTGCATTTACTGGTGACTCAATTGATATGAATGA
Source organism: Treponema sp. (assembly GCA_018385415.1). Lineage (GTDB taxonomy): Bacteria > Spirochaetota > Spirochaetia > Treponematales > Treponemataceae > Treponema_D. The sequence goes on from JAHAZA010000001.1 coordinate 46,408, forward strand.
GGATCTTCCTGAAGAGCTTAGAGAAGTTCCAGGTGATCCATTAAAGAATAAACTTTCTCAAGCAAAAAAAGCGGTATCTCTAGAATCAGATGTAGAAACAGAAGAATCTGGAAATGAAAGTACAGAGTTCAATGCACCTCCTGTTTCTGATTATGATATTCCTGATGATTTTTCAATACCTGAAATGTCAGATAGTGATTTTGGTGACGGTGCAGAAGCTACTGAATTTGTTCCAGATGAAATCCCCACATCAGGGGAAACTGATTTTGAAGCTATAGATAATTCAAGTCTTGATGATTTTGGCACCATGGGGAATTTCTCTGCACCCTCAATGGACGATGCAGGAAGCTTTGATCTGGATTCAAGCATGCAGTCAGGTTTTAATACTGACACAGCAAGTGAAGCAGATTCTGATTTTGATCTCGCTTCTCTCGATTTGTCTGGCTTGAATCTTGGTGATGATGATGCCGGTGGAGATTTTGCTGAAGGCGGAACACCTGAAGTATTTGATACTTCTGAAATGAATGGGGTTGATTTCAGTTCAGAATCAGGTAGTATGTCTGACTTCAATATTCCAGATACTGACAGTCAATTAAACGGCAGTTCGGATTTTGAACTTGATTCAGAAGGGGCTGGTGAACCTGATTTTGAAATTGCCGGATATACTGGAGTAGATGCAAATCCGTTTGATAAATCGGGTCGCATAAAATCTCAAATACCAGAACCTGATCCTGAAGTTCGAAAAAAGAATACATTAACTGATCTTGAATACACACATTTCAAAAATAATTTGAAATATTATCCTCTTAACGTTCGTCTTGCGATTGAAGATTTAATTGTTAAAAATGAATTTACAGATGATGTAATTTTTGAAGTTGTTGAAAAGGTATTAAAAAAGGTTCCTGCAAGACAGCTTGCTTCTCATCTTGAAAAGATGCTGGATATTACTCTTTCTGTTCCTAGAGATTTTGAAAGACGAACTGCAGAAGAATATGAAGCTTATAAACAATCGCTTCAGTATCAGTTAAAGAACAGAATTATTCCTGCTGTAATAATTGGACTTTTTGTATTCCTTATTGGATTCTGTTCTGTTTACCTTGGAATTGATTTTATTTATAAACCTCTAAGAGCAGAAAAGTTCTATAGAGAAGGTTATGCACTTATCGAAAATAATCAGTATCCTCAAAGTGAAATTATGTTTTATAAGGCACTAGATCTTAAACAGAAAAAGAAATGGTTCTTTAAGTATGCAGAAGGATACAGAGAGCACAAACAATATGATCGTGCAGAAATGATGTATAAAAATATATTGAGACTATATAACCATGATAAACAGGGTGGTCTTGATTATGTCCATATGGAACTTGATGATCTTGCAAATTATCCAAAAGCAGAACAGATTGTAAGACGAGAAGTACTTGATTATCATGTTAACGATAAGGATGCACTTTTACTTTTAGGTGATATTTACCTTGAGTGGGGAACAGAAGAAGATCCTTCAAAATTTTCAGATGCATTTGAACAGTATTCAATCCTCTGCCAGTTATATGGTGCAACAAATGATTATCTTGCCCGTTTGATGAGATACCATGTACGAACTGACAGCCTTAAGGATGTTCTTGCTGATAAAGAAATGTTCTATCCGAATGAAAATTCACTTGTAGCAGAGGACTGGACAGAAATGTCTGGTTACCTTATGGATAAGCTTTATGGCGAATTGTCACCTCAGGAAGAATATCTTCGTGAAAAAATCGAAGATGTTCACAGTATGCTTGTGCGTGCTGTAAAAAAAGATCCTGTAAATCCAATTTCACGCTATAACATTTCCCGTTATTACATTGAGTCAGGTGATCATCTTCGTGCAATTGAAGGGTTAAAAAAGACGCTTGAATTGTTTGAACTTTCACGCCATATGAAAAAACGTGATGTTTATAAACAGCTTAATACATATAGACTCCTTGGTGAACAGTATATATATTCAAGAGATTATATTCTTGCACAGGAAACTCTTGTTGATGGAATCAGTCTTTTTGAAAAGAAAAAGGTAGAGAACGCACTTGAAAGTGACAGAAATGTAGGTGTTATGTATGCTGATATGGCAGATATTGATTACTTTATTTCTGGTGATCTTGAAAATGCTGAACGTAATTATATTAACTCAATTAATAATAAAAATGATAATTCAAGTGTTAGATATCGTGTTGGTTATATTCAATATGGCAATAAAGATTATGATACAGCATTCAAAAACTTTATTATTGCTTCTCAGGATAAAGATAATGACAATAATCTTATGCTTGCATTAGGAAATACACTTGCTCTTCGTGATGATAATTATGCAAGTTCTGGTTATTATGAAAGACTTCTTGATTCTTTGAATCTTGAAATTGGAAAGAAAGATGTGCTTTTCCCACAGGTAAAAGAAGAAGATACAGCTCTTGTCGAAGCATTTATGAAAGCTTCAAACAATCTTGGTGTAACAGAATTTAGACTTGCACGTCAGACTGGAAATAGTTCTATGAATGGTGAAAGTATTTATCATTTCCAGAATTCATTGCGTGCATGGGATGCTCTTACCCGCAATCAGGAAACTATGGTTCGTCTTGGTGGAACAAATCTTGCTGAGCAGAATATTAAATATGTAACAAGTCCTATTACTTCATATGAACCTGCTATCTATACTAATATTCCAAGAATACTCGAAAATGAAAAGGCCTTAGAATAATTCCTATATCGACGGAGACAGCAATTGAAACTTTTCTGTTTATATAATGGAATTTTAAAGCCTGAAAAATTAGAAACTCTTCCTAAAGAACTTTTTAGAAAAAGTATACATTGGTGCACTGCATTTATTCCTTTACTGTTAAAACATTTTTACTGGCTCATTGAAATACTTTTACTTCTTGCTGTTACAGGTTATACATTAAGTGAAATTCTTCGTCTTAAAGGAATTAATGTACCATTAGTGTCGTTAATAACAAGAACTGCAGCTCGCAAACGAGATGAAGGTAAATTTGTTCTAGGTCCGGTAACATTGGTATTAGGTATTGTAATTGCCAGTTTAATTTTTGAGAGTGAATATTACACAATAGGAATTTTATCCCTTGCCTTTGGAGATGGAATTGCAAGTATTTCAGGAAAAATGCTGGGACGAATAAAAATTCCTTTTATATACGGTAAGACAGTTGCTGGTTCGTTAAGCTGCTTCTTTGCAATTTTTATATGTTCATTTTTAATCAGTAAGAATACTGCATCAAGTATAATTATTGCTACATCTGGAATGGTACTTGAAATGCTTCCGTTAAAAGATTTTGACAACCTGTTGATACCGATTGTCTTGTCTTTGGTGGCAAAAATTCTGTGTTGCTGACAGGTTATGACCACAAATACATTCTATGCAGAGAACGCATAAATAAATGAGTACCTAATGCAAGGCCTGATGATCCCAATAATGCGGCCCATAAAAGATCTGTACTGGTTAGAATAAAGAAACTAATCATTATAATACAATAACTTACAAGTAAATTCAGAATAATTTTTTCTTCAGTTTCCTTATAAGAAACTAAAAAAGTTATTGCAGTTAAAATTCCTGTAATAATACCTAGAAAATTTAAAACTGTTACATATCCGGGGATGATTCCAAAATTTTTTGAAGGCATTGCTGTTCGCAGTGGAATAGAGAGTGTAATAACAAAGCAGGCAATAATTGCAATAAAAATATCCATTTCAATATTTAATTTTGTTGAATTTCTACTTTCTGCAGCGATTAAGAAAAAGCTTGCCAGTACAAGTAACTTTCCCATAATTGCAAGTTTTCCCAAAATCAGATAATCCATTGAGAAGGAAAATTTAAAGTTAAATAGACCAATGAAAATTCGGAAGCATTGTAACTGACATCCTAAAAGGAAAAGTCCAAAAAGAATAATAAGTGTAGACTGAGTCTTTTCAAAATTCAGAAAAAGAAGAATTGTGGTAATAGGAATAAAAAATTGGAGAAAAATCAAGGCAAGAATAACAGTTTTATCTGATGGTGCAATAAAAGAAAAACCTTTTAATGAAAAGAATTTATAGCCAAAAATTGATTCAAAAGCTGGAGAAAATGCTTGTTTTAATAATGCTGTAGTACTAACGATTGTACAAAGAAGAAAAAAACAAATGAAAACAATTAGAGTTCTGTTACGAGTTTTTAAAGTCATAAGTTAATTTTATAAGTAAAAGAAATAATAGTAAAGTCGAGTATTAGAATTCCGATAATTATAAAGTAAAACTTATTGCAAAGCTGGTAATAATTATGAAGAAAATATTTATTGGATTACTTACATTTTGTCTTATGAATCTTGCAATTTTTGCGGGAGATGTTGCTGTATTCCAGGAAATTGGTTTTTCTAAAGATGGTAAAACTTATATTTTTGCTGAATATGGAAAACAGGATAAAAAATTCTTCCCTTATGGTGAAATCTATACAGTAGATGTAGCAAAAAATGATTTTATTCCTGGAAAAGTATTTAAGGTGCAGGATAAGTCCTTTACAAAAGCTAGTAAAACTCTTTTTGAAGAATTGTATGCTAAGCATTATACTGAAATCAAAAAATACGAATGTTATGAAAGTCAGCCAGAGGATATTCTCTATGTTATGGAAGAGGAATCTAAAGGTGATACAGAAGAAATTGTATTCAAAAGCTTTGAAGAAAGTGAATATACATATCGTGTAAAACTTGTTCCTACATTCTATACAGGAAAATCTTCATTTGTAATTAATGTAAATGTTTATGATAAAGAAGAAAATCTTGTTCTTAGTTATCAGGCAGGAACTCCATCTGTTAAACGCCCTAACGTAACAAAATACAAGATTGTAAGAATTGTTCAGAGCAAGGATAAAAAAAGTGTCGTTTTTGTAGTTGAAAAACGAATCGAAGATGCCAGCGGTGTTTCTATCCGTTACATGGTCGAAACAAAACGACTTGCAGATCGAGTAGATGCTGTGGAACTTAATAAAACTTCTCCTGCTCAGGCTGTAAATGACAGATAATTAAAAATAATTATTAAATCCTCCTTATTTTAATCCGCTGAAGAAAATTCGGCGGATTTTTTTTGTTTTATGCGTTTTTTTTTATTTTGAAAGGAATGATATAGAAGGAGAATTTATGAGTGAAAAGATAAAAAAATATATAAAAATGTTAATCGCATCACTAGGAACAGTTATTATTGTTATAGTCTGTATGTATCATTCTTCCTGTCATATTACTCCAGAAGGAATTGTACTTTTAACTGATAGTTATTCGTGTCCAAAGATCGGAGAGTATAAAGTTGAAGGAGGGGAAATAACTGTTTTTTTTACAAAACCTGTAGTGTGTGAAGAATGTTTTGTAGTTGAAGCAAGTGATGACAAAGAAATTTCCTCAATAGAAAATTTTCTTCAATCAGAAGAGAAGATTAAGGTTTCTGCAGAATATGATGAAAAAATGAATAGTATCAGGTATAGATTGGCTTCTAAAACCAATATTGGAAAAAAATATGAATTGTATTCGGTTGTAAGAGATGTGAAAGGCTCCAGCCTATCTTTTGCACTGCCGTTCTTAGGTGAAAATGATCATTTAGCAGGAGTCGTAATTTCTGAGATTAATGAAGCATATTCCAAAAAAGATGATATGTGTGAATATATTGAACTGTATGTATATTCAGGTGGTAATCTTTTCGGTCTTGAATTGATTTCTGCAAGTGATGGTAAAAAATTTGAATTACCCGCAGTAGAAGTGAATAAAGGTGAATATATAGTAGTTCATTTAAGAAAAAATGAAGATAATAAAAATCAAATTTCAGAATTAGATAGTAATCTTAATCTTTCAAGGGCAAGAGGTTCTGTAAATGGTGCAAGGGATATCTGGATTAAAAATACAGATAGCTGCTTAAGCGGGTCTGCTGATATTATTTTATTGAATAACAAAGCAAAAAATAAAATTATTGATTGTCTTATGTACTGCAAAAAAGAATATGCTGACTCCAATGATAATTGGAAAACTGAAGCATTAATTCAGACAGCAAGACAATGCGTAGATTTAAAATTATGGAGTGGAGAAGGGAAACCGTCTGATGCAGTTTTTAGCACTGAAAGAAAATCAATTAGCAATATCTCTAGAAAAAATATTAGTTCCATTAACTCAGAAAACTTACCATTAAATAATTCAAAATGCTGGACAGGAACAACCAGATCAAAGATGAGTCCAGGTCGGGCAAATCGATGGTAATATACTGATTACTATTTATTCATAAATGCTGGCTGTCTAGTAAATAAAAACCATTTATGGTAAAGTAATACTATGGCAGAATTATTAGCCCCAGCAGGGAATATTGAATCATTAGATGCAGCAATCGGTGAAGGTGCTGATGCTGTATATTTGGGATTAAAAAGTTTTAATGCACGACTTAGAACTACAAACTTCGCATGGAATCAGTTTGAAGCAGCAGTAAATTCACTTCATCGTCAGAATAAAAAAATCTATGTAACAGTAAATACTGTAAGTGAAGAACGGGATCTTGAACGTCTTTATCGATTCCTTTCATATTTAAATAAAATCGGACCTGATGGTCTAATTGTTCAGGATTTTGCTGTAATTAGAATGTGTCAGGAATTTTTCCCAGAGCTTGAACTTCATGCAAGTACTCAGATGAATGTGGCAAGTGCTTCAGCAGCAAATCTACTAAGTAAAGAAGGATTTAAACGTGTTGTATTGGCTCGCGAACTTGGTCTTGAAGAAATAAGAGATATTAAGTCTAAAACAAATGCCGAGCTGGAAGTTTTTGTACATGGTGCTTTGTGTGTAAGTGAATCTGGACTTTGTTTGTTCTCAAGTTTTCTTGGCGGAAAATCTGCAAACAGAGGTATGTGTACACAGGCATGCCGTAGATTCTATACGGCTGAGGTTCCTGGTGGAATGGATCAGGGGTACTATTTTTCTCCTTGCGATCTTCAGCTTATTGATAAAATGCCGGACCTTCTTGATGCTGGTGTAGAAAGCTTCAAAATTGAAGGTCGTATGAAGTCGGCTGAATATGTTGGAAGTGTAGTTTCTGCATATCGTTATGTAATGGATCATTATCAGGAAAATAAAAAAGAGGCAGTTGCCGCTGCAAAGCGTATGTTGTCTACTGATTTTGCTAGAAATAAAACATCATACTGGTATAACTTTAAGTCAGTAAATGAAGGAATTGATAATGCAGGAGAATTAATCTTAAATCCAAAACAAGCTGGCGGTACTGGAATTTATCTGGGTAAGATTGATATGACTCGCCCTGGTCCACAAGATTTTAAGATGGCACTTTTGAAAGGTGGCGCATACGATCCTGACCCAGGTGATTCAATTCGTCTGCATAAGAAAGATGATACAGGTCGCGAAAGTCACAAAGTTCGTTTCCTGGATCTTGATGATAAAGGAAACCGTTGGATTGATATTCCTGCTGGTTTTTCTCAGGGTGATAGTGTGTATCTTTTGCAGACAAAATCAATGTCTAAAAGATATCCACATGTTCTTCCAAATGATATTGGTAAATATTCACATCAGCCTGGAGACGAGCAGCTTCCAATTCTTGATTTGACTGCTGTCGGAAAAAATGAACTGAATTATTTCCCTGAAGGTGTATACATTCAGGTTTCATCTATCGAAGATATATTTGTGGTGCAGGCTGGGCATCCTGTCAGAGTAATTCTTGAATTGAATTCTACTACTATTCCTGATCTGGTTAAGCAGAAGACTGTACTTCCACTTAGCAAAAAACAAATTATTCTTTCTCTTGATCCATTCTGTCCTGCCGGTATTGAAGCCGAAACGGAAAAGACAATTGCTGAATTGATAGAAATTGGATTTAAGACATTTATTGCAAACAATATTGCTCATATTCAAATGTTGAAAGGTAAGGGCGTTAATGTAATTGCAGGTCCATATCTTTATACATTTAACCGCTGGGCTGTCTCATGGCTTGAAAATCAGAATATCGGAGCCTTTGTATCACCATATGAAAATTCCAGACATAATCTGGAGGAGGTTTATGACCCTCAGTTCCGTCAGCGTGTACTGGTTCCGATTTTTGCATATCCTGCACTATTTAGAATGCGCTTTAAGCTTCCAAAGGCTTACGACTTTACATTTTTCTCAGATAAAGAAGAAGTTAACTTTAAAGTTAATTCAACACCAGACGGTTCATTTGTAATGCCAGAAACTCCTTTCTCAATAATAGATAAAGCTGATTTCTTAGCTTCGAATGGATTTAAAAGAGTACTCATTGATTTCTCAAAGACTCGTGTTCAGAAAACTCATTTCAAGCAGGTTTATCAGGCACTTCTGAAAAAACAGATTCTTCCAGGTACTTCAAGATTTAACTGGAAAGATGGTTTTTATAGTCCTGAAAAACTTGAAAACTATCGTGCTGCAGATGAACGTCGTCAGAAAACTGAAAAACTTAAAAAAGCAGGAAGAGATTTTGGTGGTAAAGGCCGCGGAACATTAAATGGTCGTGGAAGCCATTCTTATAATGCCAAGACTTCTGGTTCTAAAGGTCATGGAACACCAAAAGGAAAAGGTCGCCGCTAAACTTGTAACAAATTATCGTCTGTGTATAACTGGCAGAACTTAAGGGCAGATTTTCTTAATATAAATTAAGTAAATCTGCCCACTATATATCTTTTGCTAACTATATTTAATTAAAACACAGTTGTTTCGTTATCTTCCCTTGCTGCTGCCAATGCTGCTTCAGCAAGGTTTTCTTTTTCCTGCAATTCTTTCTGGTTAACAGCTTCGTCAACTGCAGTTGCTGCTTCTTCAGTTTCTGAAGTACCATTCATTCTTGGTTTAAATTCGACCTTTTCAGCAACAATTGTGATTCGGCTTTGTGGCTTTCCTTCTTCGGTTTTCCATCTGTTCTGTTTAATTCTTCCGACGACACTGACGCCTCTTCCTTTCTGACTAAACTTTGCACAGATTTCTGCAAGCTTACCGAATGTCTCCACATCAAAATATGAAACTTCATCCACATATTCATCTGTATTAGCCTTCTTGTAATAGTGATTTACTGCAATAGGCAGTCTGCAAACAGGAAAACCATGAGCAGTTGTTTTGAATTCAGGAGTACGGGTAATGTTTCCTTCAACAATAAGACAATTAATGTTATTCATAATAAAACCTCTTTCATTTGTGATTTTGTCGGCCGACAAAAAAAATGGTGTCAGGATTTTTTCCTAACACCTATAACATACAGTTAGTTTATTTTTTTACGCACAAAAATTATAAAAGGTTGAAAAAATTAAATGTTTTTTACAAGGAAAACCATATAAAGCTGGGTGTAATTTAATAAAGCATCATGTTCCGTAATTTTTTTCATATTTGGAGTATTACAGAGCTGCTCTGCAAGTTCACTAACTCGATCCGCAGTAAAGCCTTTGGCAGGAAGTGTTCTTAATACTTTGCGAAGGTAATCACGAATAAGAGCATTAACATCTTCTGTAAGATTGTTGTTTGCTTCTTTAGTGATCATCTTATTCCATTGCTTGCGATAACTAGAAAGTTCGTTTTCAAGTGTAGAACCTGAAGGAACAAATTCTGCTTCTACTGCTTGAGCTGCATGTTTCAATGCATCCTTTTTTGTAACAGGTTTTGAGGCCGAAACTTCATTTTCTGACTGTTCTTCAGTTTCTTTAACTACAACATTAGTCTTTTGTTTATTAACCTTTTTCTTTTTGTTGCTTTTCTTTGTGAACAGTGCAATTATCCATGAAATAATAGGAATTGTGTACCATACAGGTAAAAGAATTTTTGCATTCTCAAGAATTGTATTTCTGTTTAACTGAAGAATTCCTGCATAGGACATCATTTCGTTGCCTTCAAAAATACTGCCCTGAGCTCCTACTGTTGAAGTCTCCTGCATTTCCATATTCAGAATTGGGAGGAAGTTTGCATTAAGAAGGGCATACAATGGTGGTGCTTCCACAGCACATTCTGCCTTAAGCTTATTATTGAATGCACCTTCATCGTGCATCTCTGGCCGCTTTTCAAAATTCTGAAGCAGTCTGAACCATTCCTTTGTAAGCTTTTCATCAATTGCAGTATGAGCATCGCTTGCAAGTCTTACGATGAGAGGAATTACATTATTTTTATATACGAAGTAACGTGTACCATTATCTACTTTAAATACTAAAAGCTGTGGTAGTTCCTGATTTGATGATTCTGTAGTTTCCTTCTGTAGAAATTCTTTTAAGTCTTTTTCAGTATACTGGCCGTAAAGTGGAATTCCTTTTGAATCAGTAAATTTAAGAATTGTATCCATTGTAAAATAATATGGTGGTTTCTGAAGAAGATTCTGGAGAGTCTTAAGAGCTGATTCTCTCTGAAGGTTCTGTTGTGCTTCATTTTTGAAAAAGGAAATTACAATTTCTGCAATGTATACTGACTGAAGAACATTGATGTCTTCCTGAGTAAAATCTTTAACTTTTTCATAATCCTGTTTGATGAAGTAGCACAACTGATTCCAGAAATAGAAACTGTCACCGGCACTTTCAAGAGAACGCATGGCAACATCTGGCTTGTTTACAAAATCAGTAAAGAAGTTCTTTGATGTCATTTCTTTACCAGGATTTGCAATTCTTAATTTTTTTAGATAATAATCGTGATACTCTTCTTTTTTGAGCATTCTGCGGATTTTTCCCATAACAGAATCAACAAGAATTGAAATAGGAATGTTTCCAGGAAAGATAACAGCAGGAACATTGTTCGGAATGATGATTGCATAAAGCTGTCTGTCATTCTTATCCTGTTTTTTCATAAGGTTGAAAACAATATCCTGGGAGTTCTGTTTATTAAGAACTTCTAAAGGTGCCTGTTTAGGTAAGTCTGTAATAGTAGGAAATGGCACTGCAGGATTTGATTGTATTTCCTTATAGCGGTCAGCAAATTTTGAATTGAAAAAACCGGTTACGAAAATCTGTTTTTTAGATGGATCCTGATCAATCAAAGCAACCTGTTTTGATTTAATAAGCGGAATCAGTTCTTTATCGATAGCACTTTCCGGATTACCAAGATAAGATACAAGATCTGGAACTTCCTCAACATTATGCTGAGCATAACGCTTAATGTAATCCGCAAAGTCTTTGTAAACTACAAATGCGGAATTCTGCTTAGATGCAAAGTATTTCAATAAAACTGCGATATTTGAAGTTGCTGCCATAATATGTAATTATATAGTCAAATTCTTCATAAAACAAGATAAAATCAAATTAAACTATACATTTAATAGTAATCAATTGATTAATATGCTGTTAGACAATAAAATAGAAACACTTAGAAAAGGGAAGTTTTAAGTCAGAGGTGCAAAAATGTTAGCTAATCGTATGAATAATCTTAAACCTTATGTTCCTGGAGAGCAGCCAAAGGATAGGGAATATATTAAAATCAACGCCAATGAAAATCCGTATCCACCTTCACCAAAGGTAAAAGAAGCAGTTGTTGATTTCGTTGAAAATAATCTTGAAAAGCTGGGACTTTACCCGGATCCTGACTCCCTGGACCTTCATGCTGCAATTGCAGATATGATAAACAAAACTGGTGGTGTTCTTTCCCGCGCTCGTGTAGATAACGGTGAAGTTACACCTGATCCAAAGGATAAGATTCCATTTACTGTAACTCCTGATATGATTTATACAGGAAACGGAAGTGATGAAGTTCTGTCATTTGTTTTCTATGCCTTTTTTGATTCAGATAAAAAACTTATTTGTCCTGAACATTCCTACAGTTTCTATCCTGTTTACTGCGGTTTTTACGATATTCCTCGTTTACCTGTGGAACTAAATGACGACTGGACACTTAAGACAGATAAAATGGTTCAGCTAGCAAATGAAAATCATTCAAGTACAATTTTTGCAAATCCTAATGCGCCTACAAGTCTTGGGCTGACAAGAGAACAGGTTCGGGAAATGCTTGTAAAAGCACCAAAGGATCAGGTCTTTGTTGTTGATGAAGCTTACGTAGATTTTGGCGGTGAAAGTTCAATTCCACTTTTGAAAGATTTTAAAAACCTTGTGGTTGTAAGAACTTTCAGTAAATCTCTCTGTGGTGCCGGAATGCGTTCCGGATATATTGTTGCAAATCCTGAATTGATCAACGCTGTTACAACAGTAAAAAACAGCCTTAATCATTTTCCGATGGATGCAGTAACTCAGGTTGCCTCAACAGCAGCATGTAATGATGTGGCTTATTATGTGGAATGTGCAAAGAAAGTCTGTCAGACTCGTGAAGATTTTATTTCGTTCCTTAAGAAAAATGGATATCAGGTAAACGATTCTAAGACAAATTTCGTTTTCCTTAAAAAAAATGGTCTTGATGGCAAAAAGGCATATGAGTTCATTAAAGAAAATGGAATTCTTGTACGCCGTTTTGATACTCCTGGAATCGAAGAATATCTTCGTATCACAATTGGTACACAGGAACAGATGGACAAACTTAAAGCAATTATGGAGAAACTTTAATTATGAAATTTTTAGTAATTTCCGATATGCACGGAAACGTAGAAAATCTTGATAAACTTGATGATGTTTTTAAAACAGTTGACGGTGTTCTTTGCGCAGGGGATTATGCAGAATTCAATAAGCTTGAAACTGCAAAACCTGTTCTTGAAAAACTTGTTTCAAAACACGAATCTATTTTTTCTGTAATAGGAAACTGTGATGATCCTGAGTTTATCGGTGAAGTAGAAAATCAGGATGCCAGTGTTCACAAGACTTTAGTATTTCATGAAGGTTTTGCAATCGCAGGGTCATCAGGCGGTTCTGTGTTTACAAATACAACACCAAATGAAAGAGAAGAAGCAGATCTTCTCACTGACTTTCAGATTGTTGAAAATTCAACAGAAAGCTGTGCTGATGAAAATGGCAAATGGTCAAATCTCATTCTGATTTCACACAATCCACCTAAAACAGAAAAGTGTGACAGCCCATGTGAAGGTGTTCATGCCGGAAGTCAGATGCTGACAGATTTTATAAAAGAAAAAGCACCTGTTCTTGTAGTAACAGGACACATCCACGAAGGTGCCGCAATCGAAAAGATTGATAACTCAACTGTAATCAATCCTGGTCCCCTGGCAGAAGGAAAATACGCTCTCGTTGATTTTGAAAAGAAAAACGGTGAATGGGTTCTGACTAACGCAGAACTGTGTAAGCTTTAGTAAAAAAAACTGTTCTTAACAATCACGACTAATTCAAAAAAGATTCCATTTCTGAAGTGCACCCCTAAAGTTGGACAAATAAAGTTCAAGTTTAGGAGGTGCATTTTTTATACTCTGAAGCAGGCTTCAGAGTATTCAGGCTATCGCCTGTAATTAGTCATCAAGGTGACCAGCAGATCCGAGTACTTCACGGTTCTTGCGAGAGTACATCTTAACCAGTTCATCACGAGCTGGTTTGAGGTACTGACGTGGGTCAAAGTCACCTGGATTTTCTGCCAGGTGTTTGCGAACTGCAGCAGTCATAGCAAGACGTCCATCAGAGTCGATGTTAATCTTACATACAG
>JAHAZA010000116.1 GCA_018385415.1 Treponema sp.
ATGGTAGACTACACAGAAGGATCAGGAAAACAGTACCACACAGGCGTAGGACCTGATGATATCGGAAAATACATAATCATGCCGGGTGATCCAAAACGTTGTGCAAAAATTGCAGAACATTTTGAAAATGCAAAGCTTGTTGCTGACGTCCGCGAATATGTTACATATACAGGAACTTTGAACGGTGTAAAGGTAAGTGTTACTTCTACCGGAATAGGTGGCCCTTCTGCTGCAATCGCTATTGATGAACTTTCAAAATGCGGAGCTCACACTTTTCTTAGAGTAGGAACCTGCGGCGGAATGCAGGAAGATGTTCTAGGCGGCGATATCGTAATTGCTACCGGTGCTGTCCGAATGGAAGGAACTTCAAGGGAATTTGCGCCAATCGAATATCCTGCAGTTGCAGATATTCACTGTGTAAATGCAATGATGAATGCTGCCCAGAAGCTTGGTGTCCGTCATCATGTTGGTGTGTGTCAGTGTAAGGATTCCTTTTTTGGACAGCATGAGCCAGAGGTAATGCCTGTAAGCTATGAACTTGAAAATAAATGGCAGGCATGGATTAGAATGGGCTGTCTGGCATCAGAAATGGAAAGTGCAGCTCTATTTATTGCAGGACAGTTTTTGCGTGTAAGATGCGGAAGCTGTTTTTTAGTAGTTGCAAATCAGGAAAGAGCAAAAAAAGGTCTTGAAAATAAGCAGGCTCACGATACAGAACTTGCAATCAAAGTTGCAGTTGAAGCACTTAAAGAATTGATTGAAAAAGATAAGATAAGCAGCAACTGTTAAATTCCTAAAGCTAAAAGAGAGAAAAATATGTTACATATTGGATATCATGAATCAACATCAAATGGCCTTGAAGGTCTCGGTATAGAAGCCTTGGAAGCAGGGGCTGATACATTTGCATTCTTTACAAGAAATCCCCGTGGTGGAAAAGCGAAAGATATTGATCCTTCTGATGCAGAAAAGCTGAACGCACTCAGAAAAGAACATAATTTTGCTCCACCTGTAGCTCATGCCCCTTATACAATGAATCCTTGTTCTCAGGATGAAGGCTTACGTCAGTATGCACTTGATATGTTCATTGATGATCTTCTCCGTCTTGAATATACTCCCGGCTGTTACTATAACTTTCATCCAGGAAGTCATACAGGGCAGGGTGCAGAAGCGGGAATTGATTTTACTTCAACAATGATTGCAGAAGGAATAAAGAAAGCAGAAAAAAAATGCGGTAAAGATCTTTCTACAGTTGTACTTATAGAAACAATGGCCGGTAAGGGTTCTGAAATTGGCAGAACGTTTGAAGAAGTTCGTGCAATCATTGATAAGGCAGAACAAAAGTATGGAACTTCATTAAAAGGTAAGCTTGGTGTCTGTCTTGATACCTGTCACATCTGGGATGGAGGATACGATATTGTAAAGGACCTTGATGCTGTTATAAGCCAGATTGATAAAATCATCGGCCTTGACCGGCTTAAGGCAATTCATCTTAACGACAGCATGAATGATTTGGGCGCTCATAAAGACCGCCATGAAAAAATTGGTGAAGGTCACATCGGTTTTGACGCATTAAAGCGAGTGACAGTCCATCCTGCTTTAAAGAATCTTCCGTTCATTCTTGAAACACCAAATGATCAGACCGGATATAAAAAAGAAATTGAGATGCTGAGATAGGAGAAAAGAATATACTTATGAAAATTGATACAGCAAAATGGAATTGGACTCGTGAGCCTAAAAATTATTCCATCACAGATAATAAGATTGAAATCATTACAGCACCTCATACTGACTTATGGCAGAGAACTTACTATCATTTTAGAAACGACAATGCTCCGGTTCTTCAGATAAAAACTACGGATAAATATTTTTCCTTTATCGTAAAGACTGATTTTGAAAGCAAGCATCGCTTTGATCAGTGTGGTGTAGTAATGTATCTGGACAGCGAAAACTGGCTTAAAGGTTCAATTGAATATGAAAACGATGAATTTCAGCATCTTGGAAGCGTTGCAACAAACAACGGGTATTCAGACTGGGCGACAACAGAAATTCCTGCAAGTGTAAAATCTATGTGGTACCGCTTTAGCCGCAGGGAAGATGATTACTGCATTGAATGTTCTGAAGACGGAATTAAATTTAAGCAGATGAGAATCTGTCACATGTATAAGGCAGCAGACGAGATTCAATTTGGAATCTATGCCTGCAGTCCTGAAGATTCTTCTTTTAAGGCGACATTTACAGAAATGGAAATCACTGAATGCAAATGGCTTTCTCATGATGGTCAAAAGCCTGATTAAGTGATGATGAAATTCCACATCGGGATAAGTCATTTATAAGAAAGGAATTTATGGTGTTTTAGCTTGTGCTTGTTTATAATCCACAACTTTCTTTACATAAAGTTTATCTTCATGTGCAATGTGGGATAGAATCCAGTCATAAAGGAATTTGCAGAACTTAACGGCATCAGAAAAGTTCATAGAACTAAAACCTTTGGCAGTTTCCAGAACTTTATTTGTAAATTCATCATGTCTTTTTTTATGTTCTGAAAATTGCTCATAACTAACAAGTTTCATAAGCTTTTCTTCGTTGGAAAAATGATTTGTGACATAGTTTACACATTCTTTTAAAGTTCCAGTCAGAGCATTCTGCCACTGAGTATTATTGTCATTTCCGTATTTTAAACGGCTAGCCAAAACTTCTGTATAAAGTTTGTTACACAGTTCCACAAGGTGCTTGTGCTGTTCATCAATATAAGGAATCCCAAGTGCAAATTTAGGATCCCATCTTATTAAATCTGTATCGTCGCTCAAATTTGTTACTGAAGAATTTGTTAATTTCATAGGAATATTATAACACAGAATTTACCAAAATCCTATAAAATGTTGCATTAAAAGGCTTACACAAGTTATACAAATCCAGCAGCAGGCACCCATATCAATGGTTTTCCGAAGAAGTGCAGAGGTCTTTTAGCCTTTGAATTACCGCTCCATCCCTGAGGGACTTGCTTCGCAGGTGTTCCATATCTTGACGCGAAATAAAAACATATTGACACTTATCTATATATTAATTACATTTGATATATAGATAAGTGTCTATGTGAGGTGTTCATGACAGAAGAAAAAATCAGTGAACTTTGTAAAGCTTTAGGGGATCCTAATCGTCTTAAAATCATTAAATTGCTTAATGATGGTGAACAGTGTGCCTGTAAATTACTTGAAGCTTTCCAGATTACACAGCCGACCCTTTCACATCATATGAAAATCCTTTCTGAAACAGGACTGGTATCTAGTCGCAAAGAAGGGAAGTGGACTTACTATTCTATAAGCTGTTGTATGTTCAAAGAATTCAAATCATATTTTGATTCAATCACCTGCTATAAAGACAGACATGATCATTCTGAATGCTGCTGTGGAGGTAAATAATGGTCTGGGATTTTATTCAAAATCAGCTCCTTGGAATGAAGTGGCTAACAGTTTTAATTCAGAAACTGCTGACTGCCTGCGGGCTTGATGTAACAACTCGTCTTGGGGGAAGTCTTGTTTTCTTTTTAATGGATGTTATAAAAATCAGCATTCTTCTTTGTGTTTTGATTTTTATCATTTCTTATATTCAGACTTTTTTTCCCCCTGAAAAAAGCCGTAAAATTATGGGACGTTGTGGTGGAATGGGGGCAAGAATTATTGGTGCTCTTTTGGGAACTGTAACTCCATTTTGTTCCTGCTCTTCAATTCCGATTTTCATGGGCTTTACTGCAGCTGGGCTTCCTCTTGGAGTAACCTTCAGTTTTTTGATTTCTTCCCCAATGGTAGATTTAGGAAGTCTTGTCCTTTTAATGAGTATATTCGGCTGGAAGGTAGCTGTGTTATACGTCCTCTTTGGATTAGTGATTGCAGTTGCAGGTGGAACTTTAATTGAACATTTACATATGGAAGAACAGATTGCAGAATTTATCCGAAATACAAAGGCTGTCGAACTTCCGGAAATGGAAATCACATGGAAAGACAGAGTCCAAACGGCATGGAGTCAGGTGGTTTCAACTTATAAAAGACTGATTCTATACATCTTAATTGGAGTTTTGATTGGAGCTTTTATTCACAACTGGATTCCGGAACAGTGGATTGAAACTGCTCTTGGAAATAAGAATCCATTTGGTGTTGTGCTTGCAGTAATCTGCGGAGTGCCAATGTATGCAGATATTTTTGGCTGCATTCCAATCAGTGAAGCATTGCTTGCAAAAGGTGCACTGCTGGGTGTTGTCTTGAGTTTTATGATGGCAGTTACAACTTTAAGTTTTCCCTCAATCGTAATGCTGAGTAAGGCTGTTAAGCCAAAGCTTTTGGGAATTTTTATTGCAATTTGTGTTGCAGGAATTATTGCTGTTGGATATTTATTCAACTTCTTACAGAGGTTTATATAAACGGCTAAAGTAGCGCCGTTTATATAAACTTGTGTTTTCATTGAAAACACATATTGAATGTTTGCTCGCGCAAACCAATTGCACATCCTCGGTTGTTGAAACAACCTGC
>JAHAZA010000013.1 GCA_018385415.1 Treponema sp.
TTTCCTCTCGGTAAAACCAGTTCAGATTCAGTTTCTTTTGAGCAATCTATGTATCTTGGAATATTATACAGAGGAAGATGCATTCTAAGCTTTTTGAAATATTCGGGATTCAAAAATACAGCAGTTCTACGCATAATACCTAATGCATGTTCAGAAATTCCCTTTTTCTTAATATAAATCTGATTGCTAAGTGTAATTTGAACAGGTTCAGTAAAATCATCTTTTATAACTTCTTTCTTTGATTCCACCTTAAATGCGACTTTATTAATAGAAGAAACCTGTTTAATTTCATCATCTTCATTTCGTCTGACATGAAAATCACCAGTTACTGCAATCAATTCTTTTACTGCACGGTTCAAATCTTTTTCTTTTATTTTTTGAACTGAACTCAAATATGCCCATTGATCATCAAAAGGCATAAAATCATCATTTACAAAAACTGAATGCCCCTGCTTAACACTATGGCCCTGAAGTGGGAGAGCAATCAAATTCCCATAACCACCTTTAGGCATTTCATCCTGATTAGGAAACATTCTGTCAAAACTTTCGAAGGATATTGAATGATTTTGCTTCATTGCAGCCTTCAGAAGATTTGTTCCAAGATTTCGAGCCTGTTTTGCAGGAACTTTTTCAGAAAAGAAAATCCAAAGATGTGCACCGTTTCCTGAACGTGATATTTCCATATAAGTGGGAATTGAATACTCATTGCAAACTTTTTTTACTGCTAGAATATCGGATTTCCATTGAAAAGGGACTTTTTTATCATGCGAGTACGTCGCTATCGCACCGTTTGCATGAGTATAAGTTATTGACGTTTGCGCCTTTGGTGCATGCGCATCAAAATCTAATGCAAGAAACTGGCATAAGTCACCTTCCACCAGTGGATAAAGTCCAATAACATCCCGACAAGCAGAATCTCTTCCCGCAAGATGATTAAAAATATACTGCTCAGATAATCGGACAGGCAACTTAAACGGACAATCAGCACATGAATATTTTTTCATATCACATTTACCGGACTGCCACTTATTTTCACAGACAGGAGAATATCCGCTTTTCCCAGATTTCGCATTGGACCATCGCAAGGCAAAAATGTCTTCGCGACCAATGAACAAAGACTTAAAGAGATTAATTTTCTCTTGTGGAGTAGAAGTTTTAGTAACAGAATTTGTTTTCTGAACCTCATTTGAAAGATAAAAAACTTCCCCACTGGTATATGACGTAATTTGCTCTGATTCAATTTTTTCCGCAATTTTCAGAGCCAACTCAAAACAATTTATCTGATTTGATTTTTCCGTATTAGTTCCAAGTGTACCACGAGACCAATTTATATCTCCAAGTAGATCACCGCCGAAAAAAAACTGATATAACTCAAGCCCTCTAAAATTGCATATTGCTTGAAGTCCTGCACACTCCATTTCAACACAAATACAACCTTCTGACTTACGAATATTTTTATTATTTACAGTTTCTCGATATATAGCATCAGTTGTCCATGTTCTTCCAGAAATGTTTTCTATGTGCAAATCATTTAGAATTTTTATCAGCACAGGGGATTTTGAAATTTCAATATAATCAGCTGCTTTTTCAAAGTGATATGAAAAACCTTCATCTCGATAAGCTTCCGTTGGAACAATAATTTTTCCAGAGCACTTATTTTCTTCAAGGATTCCACATGAGCCGAAAACTATAAATTTACAAGCCTTAGTAAGACATCTCACTTCATCAAGAACTGTCCCGGCTACTGCGGAGCCTATTGGTGAAAGATAAAATAATATATTTTTTTCTTCAATAAAATAAATTGGAATTTTTCCATTTGCAGTTCCAGAATTAGCAACTTTTTTGCAACTATAAGTTTTCAAAACTTTATCATGAACAACATGAGAAAAAGTGACGATACAAATATCCGCAATTCTTTCGTGATTTCCGTAAAATTTCTCTGGCGTAATCAAGGCTTCAGATTTATCATCAAATGAATTTTCTATACTCATATTTTTTCCCTAAGTCATTTATTTCTTCTTCAAGCTTTTTAATTACTGAAAGGACTTCTTCAAAAGACGGCGAGTCTCCAAAAATCATCTGCTTCATATTTTCATAATCTTTCTTCAAATTAGGAATACTGTTTTCATTTGGATAGAGCTTAAATGTGCCAGGAACTGCTTCTTCAAATCTAGACCAGCTTCTATTATAAAATGTTATTGTAAAAATTCTGACCTCATTTAACAGTTCAATGTTATTCAAAGCTTCTTTTTTTACAAAAGAATTATTCATACAATACAAATCATAGTAATGACGAAAATATCGCATAGGTACTTTTCCATCTACACGATTAGCTTCTTGATGCATAATTACAACTTTTTCCCAGAATGTACGTACAGGCTTCGTTATTAAAACTGGAAAACTAACAGTTTCAAATAATTTAGGATATTCTTGAGCGATAAAACTTGAAATCTCTTTTGTTTCACAAGGAGTCCAAGCTGCTAACGGACCTATTTCTAGTTTTACAGAATCTTTAACATATTCATTTCGGAATGAAGAAGGATATTGAATATAAATAGCTAAATCCTTCTCATCCAGTACAACATTAAAATCTGATTCCAATTCGGATTCTAAATCACGCTTTAATATGGGAATTAATTTTTCCTGATAAAAAGCTATTGCCTTTCTATTTAACTCATCTGCATGTTTTGATTTTTTATTTTTACTTTCAAGATTTATAATATCTCCAAGATTTACATTCAGAACATCTGCTTTAAGAACGACATCAATATCCTCAGAAAAACGATTTATCAAATCATATCCTTTTGAAAGACTTGTTCCTCCCTTAAATTCAAGAAAGTTTTTATATTCAAATCTATTAAAAGATAGTCCAATATATAACAGACATATAAATCCTTTTCTACTAGAGCAGGTGGCAAATTTTTCTTTCTGGCAGTATTTAAGATAGCTGCATCTATATTTTTTCTTTCGTTATGTAAAAATCTACGCATCATCATCTCCCTCGTAATTTGCAATATCTTTTATGCACTCATAAATCCATGATGTAACGTACTGTGTTTCTTTCAGAATTAACAATATGTCTTGTTTTGAAAACTGCTGCCTGATTGTTTCTTTTATCTGTTCGTTAAAATTTTCCTGGCCCAAGGATTTTAAAGCCTGTACAAGTGTATTAGACTTATCTGACAAAGTAGAAATCATTTTATTGTTTGTATGTTTAAATTCTAATTTCATTCCATTTATATCGTATTTTCTATATGGTCCATCGCTAAGATATACATAATGTGCTGGAACTTGTGTTGATAGTTTTAATTTATTCAGTGCAGTATTTCCAGTTGGGGCAATATGCCAGGAAAATTTTTTTGCCAATTGAATGGCAATGTCTTCAATTGGAATAGCAACAAACTCTTGCAAAAACTCAGAATATTCAGGCTTGGAATAAAGTCCATCAATTTCTCGCTTAATGAGATGCTCTTTTTCAAAACGGGTTAATATAACTTTTACACTTTTATAAGCACCAAGATCGGTAAAATCTTTAATGCTGAACAACGAATTCTGAGGAAGATTTATAATTCGATTTTTAATGGCTGATGAAATATTGTTCATATTGTTACCAAAATTATATACTTTTGGTAACAATATGTAAAGAAAGTATTTTTTTACCATTCACATCCATCATAACGACTTCGGGACTTTTTCCGAACCTGAGTAATTTCTTCTTTGATTTCTCTTGTTTCCTTAATCTGGTTAATGGTCTTAGCTTTCATTCCTTTTTCGATGTACTCACCTAAGTTCTTGCAGCAATTTTTCTTCATGTCTTCACCGACATTGATTATTTCATCAGGTGTCTTTTTCCAGAACGTTTTGACAAAATATTCTGCCTTGTGAAGCCAGGAACCAAACTTGTGGCCTAAACAATTAAACCAATAACAAAGGCCTTGCCCATCACCTTTAGCTGCCATAAGTCTTGCATCCTCAAACTTAATGTCATCTGCAAAGTTATAATAGGGTGAAGTCAAAGAATTCTGTAAATTTTCTGCTCTTTGTGCAATTTTCAAAGCATCATCAAGTTTCTGATTTGCCTGTTCATCTTTGGCTTCAAATATCTTCTTCATTTTTCTGAGGAAATCAAAACCTTTGTGTATGTGTGCAGAAGCCCTGGCCCTCGCATATTCTTGGTTCTGTTTTTCTTCTTCCAGCTGTTCAAGACCTTCTCTTGCTTCCCGTTCTTTTATTCTTGAAACTTTGTCCCTAAGTTCCTGAGCTTCCTTATCTTTCTGGACATTTTCAGCGTGTTCCTGCTTATCTGTCTCAAGTTGCTTTTGGTTTTGTGCAAGCGTTTCTTCTCGTCCTTCAAGATCATCTTCCCATTCAATCAGCCCAGTTTTTTCTGTCTTTATTTCTTCAAGACCAACAACAAGTTTTTCAGCCATGGAATAAACATCACTTTTTAAATTATCACTCTTTGAAAGGATATAATCCTCAGTAGACTGATGTTCTCTTTTCTCATTCGGGGTTTCGATTATAAGACCATATTCGGTTGCAATCTTAATTAAAAGCTTTCTTTGCTTGTGAGTCCATTGAATAAGATTTGTGACTAAACGGTTTTCTTTAGGTTCCTCTTCTTGCTTCTCTTCTTTTTTTTCAATTTTTGGAAAACATTTGATTTTTCTGGTCATGTTCTGAGGACTATTCTGCAGGGGAGATTCCTTCTTCTCTCTTTTAGACTTGTCCCTTTTTCCGAATACCTTTAGTGCTGTTTCCGGCTCAATTTCAATATTCAAAATTCCCTGTTCAATCAATGCTCCGTTCATTGAGTTTTGAACTCTCTGTCCCCGTTTGCATTTATAAGCTACGGGGATGTAATCCAGATGAAGATGAGGAGCACCTTTTATAAGAGCCCCGTTTCCGTCATCCCGCATTTCATCTGCATGATAGTAAGCTCCAATTACTTTCATGTTTGGATTCTGTTTTATGAATTCATCAACATAGGCTTTATAAATGGCTTTCTGAACTTCCTCGTCTGGCATTACTTCGCAATTCCCGATTGTTATCAAAGCTTCACGGACAGGAACCAGTGTCTTTGATTTTTTTACCTTTTGGTAATAGGAATCAAACTTCCTTGATTTCTTTTTCTGCTTACTGTTGTATTGCTGGAAAGATTTTCCAAAAATCTGCT
The DNA here is from genome assembly GCA_018385415.1 of Treponema sp. Classification (GTDB taxonomy): domain Bacteria; phylum Spirochaetota; class Spirochaetia; order Treponematales; family Treponemataceae; genus Treponema_D. The sequence continues at coordinate 5,177 of JAHAZA010000013.1, forward strand.
CGTAAGCTTTCTCTGGCGGAATATCAATCCATATTTCATGAACCCCGCCTTTAATGATGTGGTCTTGCTTGTCACAATATGCCGGGTCACGAATATTATGTTCCCGGCAAGCCTGAAGGAGCCGTTTCCTTTTTCGCCCTTTGGAATCGACTCCGTTTTCTTCCATTCCACCATTATGGAAAGATGCTGTATATGTCACACTCAATAAGTACTCCTTAGGCAGGCAGATTTCCTTTTGGTGTTTTAGGACTGAATAACTTTATGCACTCAGTGATTTTTCCAGGTCATCTAATGTGACTCCGTTTTTTATTTGGCTGATTGCAAACCTTACTCCATCCTCAAAGGTTTTCTCTGTTTTCTGCTTGGTTGGAGTAGCAGCAGCTTTTTTTACTGATTTTGAAGTGGCTTTTTCATCTTTTTTCTCTTTCTTTGTTCCCTTTCTTTTTTCCACAATCTGATTGAAAACCTGATTCATACTCAGTTCGTCCTTTTTGATGGCTTCAAGCTGTTCAGGTGTTCCTTTCTTCAAGACTAGTCTTGTTTTTTCAACAGTCTTTGCTGAAACTCCAATCTGCTTTGCAATGATTTCAGAAGCCTTTCCTTTTTCTCCTGAACTGTTACCTTTACCTTTTTCAAAATTGAAGTTTGCTACGGCATCCAGAAGAGCCTGACCGCTCAGGTTTCGTCTGTTAACCTGTTCTTTTATGGCAAACATCTTTGCTTCTTCCAATGTTGCAAAGTGATGAATAATACATGGAATCTTCTTGTTTCCAAGACTTTCCCATGCGCATTTTCTTGTATGGCCGTCAATCAGAATATACTGTCCATCATGTTTCCATACATGGATTTCATGTCCTGATTTAAAGCCTTCTTCTCTCATGTACTCCGTCATTTTTGTAAGAACGGATTCTTCCATAAGCAAGAAGTTTTTCAAACTTTGGTTTCAAAACGATGTCTTTAATTTTGAGCATCTTCTTTTCACTAAGTTTCTGTGTTGTTTCAGTTACTGTATCTTTTGCTTTCGACAAAACTGTTTCAAATTTTCCTTTAATAATATTAAGTTCCATAGGTCTTCCTCATTTAATATTTGTGATGGTGGAATCTGGAACTGAAGTTTTTCGTTCAACTTTCAGTTCCGATTTTTTTTAAGCTGATTTCTGCAAGTGTTCTACAAATGCAAGAACATCAGATTTCTTGTACTTTCTTCTTCTGCCGTCTTTGATTACTCTTGATTTGAGCCAGTCATAACGTTCGCAGGAATGAAAGGATGAAGGTGCACATCGTAAAAATTCGATGACTTCCTTCTGGAGCCAGAGTTCTTCTGGTGCTGCTGTCTTTTTCATTAGTGTTACTCCTCCAGTAGATTAAGATTTTTCTCTCTCCGATTTTTATTTATGCGCCTACCTTTTCAGGCAAAAGCAATTTTTCCTGATTTTGAACATCAGTGTTTTCAGATTCGTCATTATCCTTTACTACATAAACTGCATCTGAACTAAGCTGTTCAAGAATAGGTGCAAACAACCGTTCCGAACTTTCTGCAATCTTATCAAGTGCAATTTCCTTTTTGATATGATTTGCATAGTTATTGAAAACGCTTTCTGTTTTGTGGCCGGAACCAATCATACAGATTCTTTGATCTCCAATATCTGAAAGTGTATTAGTACACCACTCGTGGCGGAAACCATGGAAAGTGATTTTTTCAGGATTTGGATATCCGATTGATTCAAGAGCTCGACGTAAATATCTGTTGAATCGTTTTGGACTCATAGGTTTATCCGAAGATTGTATGCTGTAAAAGATAAAACTGTTTTCGTCATAGCCCCAGGGATTAAAGGCAGCCTGATTCAAAAGCATATCCCGTAGTTGTGGTGGGATTCTGATTTCCCGTTCTTCTCCGTTCTTTGGAGGTTTAAGACCGCCTTCATAAGGACTGTAAGAATGCCGAATAAATACGGTCAGTTCCAATATCCTGAACCTGAAGAGCCAGAATTTCTCCTTCACGCATTCCCGTAAAACAGGCAACCAGACAGGCAAGCTTTACACGGTCATTGTCCCATTCAGCATTAAAGAGTGCTTTTGTTTCTTCAAGAGAAAGAATAGTCTTTTTCTTTGGTTTGCTTCTTGGAGAAATGATTCCTGAATAACAGTTGTTTTCAGTAAGGTCGTGAAGGTGTGCCCATTTCATTGGAATTGTCACTGACTGAAGAACTGCTTTAATAGTTTTAGGACTCAGCTTCCTTGTACATTCTGCCATGAAGATTTTATTTACATCATCTCGAGTAACCTTACCAAGAAGTTTTCCTTCAAGGATAGGCCTCCATTTACTTTTGATGATGTTTCTCATGTTCTGCAGATGGCGGTTTGTTGAAGAGTGATCCTTCAGTTCCATTTCACGAAGATATGGAGATTGGTCTCGTGTCCAGAATTCAATAAGGTATTCCATTACATCACGGTCACCTTTTGCATTTGTGCGGACAGCGGTTTGGATGAATTTACGGTCCTTCATTACCTGAATAAGATCGTTGATTTCCTTCTCAGACAAATCGTTTGTCTTAAGGTAATTAAGAACAGTAATAAAGTTGAATGATTTTTTGCCGATTGCTTTTCCAGTTCTGGAAGTACGGTCTGGTACACAACCATTAACGACCCATCCCATAACTACACGTTCGGCTTCAGTCTTGTTTTCTTTTCCCGTACTTTTGTTTCGGGAAATAGTGCCGTCAGGGAGACGGACTTGAGCATACCAGAATGGTGAATGCTTTGTTTTGAATAGTAAATAAGGTTTATTCAAGTATCTTCCTTTCCTCGGCAGGCAGAAGATGATTTTACTTTACAATATTACGTAACATTTGTAAAGTTTTCCTTAAAATACTACTATAATTTCATTCTTACTTTTTACTTTATATTCGTTTTTCCATCCTCCTGCGCTGAAAAACTCGATTTATCGTAAATGTATCTTCTTATATTACAAGGAATTAGAAAGTAGATTTTCCAAATAATACATGGAGTGTCCTACAGGTTCGAGTTCGATGGTCACCTCTTTTATAAGACAGACTCCAGCTTAGAATCTGCTTTGTAAACACATCAAAGTACATTGTAAGTTCCCAGTACGTGTAATTGGCCCAGAAGGCTGTCATATCGGAAACTATGACCTGTTTTGGTCTGTCTACTGTTTCCCAGGTTGTAAATATCAGGTTCGGGTATTTATCCCTGATTTTCCGCCTGGTGTACTTTGTTCTGTGCTTTGTCTCTGCTCTCAGTCCGTATATTCTGAATATCTTGTAAACAAAGTTGTCACTTATCCTCACACTACAATTTAGTCTTATAAATGCTGCTGTCCATCTGTAACCGTGACTTTTATGAGCCGAATGTATTTCAGTTACTAGAGTTACGGCTTCTTCTCTTCGTACATCTCGTTCTGTAGGGCTGCGGCTCAGCCATTTGTAATAACCGGACTTGCTTACTTCCATTACTTCACATAATGTTCTTACAGGATATTCATGCGAAAGTGATTTTATTATTTCGAATTCTTCGGACTTAAACGTATAAAGACAGTCTGTCCATCTTCGGTCTTCTGGACTGTATAGTTTTTTT
>JAHAZA010000017.1 GCA_018385415.1 Treponema sp.
TGTTTGTTGAACAGCTTGATTCATTATTTGCCCAATACTGTCTCAATTCTTTGAGCTGTCCTAAACTGTCATAATCTCCTGACCTATGACGCAACAGATTTCCATTTGAATCATAAACTCGTATGTCTACAGGCAGGGCTATGATATAGTCCGTCGCGTTCGTGTTGTCGTATGTTATGTCCGCGGACAATTTTTGGCCGTCGCCAAAGTTCTGGGTAATTTTTATGCAGTTGCCGTAACGTAAATCATATTTATATGATGTTGCTGTGGCGATATAACAGCATGTTCCGGATGATTTTTCATATATTCGAGATTCTTCTTTTACAGGCAAAGCATAAGGAGCATCTTCCAATGTTGTAACATTTTCTGAAAGCAATGCGCCGTCAGCAGTCTTTACCGTATTTGTGTTTACACAACCTTTGGAATAATACTCACGGTTGTAATAAACATCTTCCTGACAGTTGCCGTCCGTAAAAATTGTTTTTACAGTTCCAAATCCATAGAAATCTTTTTTATTTCTATCATAATATCCGTCACTGTATTCATAAGTTGTTGTTACAGAATGTGCTCCATGCTTAACTTCAGGAAGAACATCATCTTTATCTGTTCCGTCATTCATTGTGACGCGGCTCATTACATATTTGAAATTTGGATTTTCAATTGTTCCAAACTGCTCCGCATAATCAATTTCTACATTTCCACCCTGCGGAAGATTTACTTTAGTAAGTTTTCCATAAAGCCCACTTATGTTTCGTTTCCAGAATGTACAATAGCCAGGAACACGAAGAACATGGTCTACAAGCCCATCTCCGTCCAAGTCCATCATCGAAACATTTACGCAGTTTATTGATGAAGAACCGGAAAGTCCGTTACCACCTGAACAAGTCATATTAATGGAAATACCAGCTACAGGAATTTTTATTGGAAAAGTAAAACTTACTCCTATACTTCCATTAAGAGATAATGATACAGTCGAAGAAAACTCCATGTTATCTATATCATTAATTGCAAAAGGATTGCAGACAGGCAACACATTGACAAGACCTTCCGTTAATGAACCTATAAGCGGCTGGTTACCAAAAAGTCCAAGGTCAAAGTTTACATCTTTTCCAGTTTGAAGAAACGATTGTTCTGTACTATTTACATTCCATGATGGCAGTAAAATATCATCTGCCTGTACAAACGAATTTCCTGTATTATAAAATACAGCAATTGAGCCACTCCTTTGTACAAGTTTGTCGGCAAGTCCATCGCCGTTAATATCCAGATACATAGTTTCTGAAGTGTTTGATGAAACGCTGTAGCTTAATCCTGTACCCAGACTTACGCCAGTTTTCAGCGATTCACCTCTTGATGAAGATTTTCTTATGTTGGCATTTACGGCAGCACTGCTTAAAGAAGATGTATTCATGCTGCCGGCATTTACAGTAACTAAACTTGAGGTAGAAAATTTCTTTCCCTGATTCAATGATACAGATGAACCATTAAAATAATCAGGTAAGCCATCTCCATTTACATCTATAAACCCTGCGTTTACAGAAGAGCTTCCTGTTACAACGGTACAGCCAGCACCTCCGCTTACAGATGGTGATGGGGTAGCTCCAATTACTTTTCCATTTTTTGATATTGTCAATGACACTGAACCATTTGGAGAAACAGAAGCTCCTTTTATTTCAGTCGCAGAAGAAGTTGAATTTATATTTATATTACCTATAAAATAACTGCTGCCATAACTTATTCCGTCTTTTGTTTTTATTCCAGGAATAACATTTATGCCGGAACCAGCCTGTTGAATTATATCTGGAATAGAATCACCATTTACATCCATAACAGTCTGAGTCTATTGAACATTTCAAAAAAAAATTAATTGAATTCTTGTCTTGGTACAACGAAAAGAGAATTAAGGTTAAATTAAAAGGACTGACCCCTTTACAATTTAGGAATCAGCCCTGAAAAATTAGCCTAGTTAAAGTGTCCAATAATTGGGGTGCACTTCAAAGGAATATCTTATTTAATTCTTTATCTTCTGTATATTACTTACTTTTATTTCTTTGTGTATCCATCTGTCACCTCGGGTTTAACACAACATTAGAAAATTACTTACAAACCATTCTTCAATTTCTTCAATTATATTTTTTTATATGGCTAGTTACTTTTACAAATAAATTAAATAAAATTGTGAAAAGTACGGAAACTATTAAAGAAATATAAAAAGTCTCTTTTGATAAAAACAACATATGAAGAGAACTATTATTACATTTGTCATCCCAATACTTAAAATCTCCATATTGTTCATTCACTTCAATAAATCCATTCTTATTTGAGTCAAATTGCTCAAATTTAAAATTTCTGTAAGCCACAATTCCATAAATTGTACCATTTATCAAAAATACAGATACAACAAAAGTAGCAAAAAATACAATGAGTTGTTTTTTTAGACACATAAAACTACCACCTTTTATTTGCTGGTACAGGGAAACTTATAGACCACGATCGAGTATAGAATGCATATGGATGACTACCTTTTCTCTCACAATTTGGTCCAATTCCATCTGCTTTTTTTGATTTATTGGTAATATCGGAGATATCCCAAAAACCATCTCCATCACTTGCAGTAAAATCAACAATACAGAATTTTGTTCCTGTTGAAATTTTGTAATCAACCCTCGTATTCCCCATGAAGAACATACCGTTTTTATCCCATCTGCTATTTTTTCCAAACAACCAATTATTACTTGATAACTGTATCCGATAGTTACCTTTCGAAAGAGTTGTATTTCCTGATTTAATTTTTGCTTCCTTAGAAGCATTTGCATCCTTTATCGCATTAAAAACATTATCACCAAGCCAAGCAGTTTCTCCCGTTCCATTATCATATAAATCATCTGCTTCACTTGTATTATTTATTTCAGGAGCACCTTCCGGTTTTGTAGAATAGATTCCCATGTCTATTGTTTCTCCTATCTGTAATGTTCGTGGATCTCTATCTTTTTTCCAATTTGAATTATGCCAGTCTTTACCAGTCTCTTGTTGTAACCCCCAAAGAGTATCATCTTTTTCTGCAGTAAAAGTTCCATCTCCATTATCAATCCACATACCTGTAGGGTCTGTATATCGAACAGGATTGTTACCGGCATAATGATAAAGATTAAGGTTTACGGAATTGTAAGCCCCTCCACAACCAGCAGAAGAACCCGACATATACTCGCCCAATGCCGGGTCAGTTGAGAGCCAACGAGAATATTTCGGGTCTAAGTATCTAGCCCCATAATAATAAAGTCCTGTTTCTTCGTCTAGTTCCTTGGCGGTAAACTTGTATGGCAAGAATTCAAGACCTTGATTCTGTGTCTTTTCGATCCAAGTTTCACCATAAGGCGTGTACTCAATCCGCTGATACTCGTCGCCGTTGTAATCCGAGATGAGGCTTGCCGAGCCGAGGTGGTCGGAGTGGTAGAAATATTGTTTGTAGTATTCCTCTTGATACGTCGGATTCTCGCCGCTGTTGAGTTTTGTTACAATTCTTGTCTCACCAAGGTAAATATTCTTAGAAGTCTGTCCGCCGTAAATTGAATTACCCGAATCAGTATGGTGAGTCCACATTTTGTTGAAGTAAAGTGTTTCTGAATTTCCTGTGTACTTGTTACTTCGTTGTCCGTCCTGTCCGTAAACATAGGCCGTGTTGTAGTTTGAATCAACGCTTGAAATAAGCTGATTTTTCTCGTTCCAGACATAAGTTCTGCTATATTTTTTACTTTTTATGCTGGTGTTGGAATCATCGTCCTTGAACAAGCCCCAACCATAATCGGTAGAATAAACGTCTTCTGATTCTTTATTAATCTTATGGTAAGAAACATCTTCGCCATTGCTCTCAAAGCTGCCGTCCTGCTCGCAAATGATATTGCCGTTTGAATCGTATTTGTAGTATCGGTCTCCTGCACAGATAAGGCGGTGGGCAAATTTTTCGTCATACAGATAATCAAAACTGTAATTGAGGTTGTCACCGATTGCCTTATTTGGCGATACAGTTTCTGTTGAGATTTTGGATGTCATGTTTCCAAGTCCGTCAGAGTCAAACTCAAAGAGCTGGCTGTAATTAGATACAAATTCTGGCGAACTAGACTTGTACGGATTATAGGTAGTCTCGCCGTCAACCTTTATAAGCTGGTACAGGTTGTCATAGCTGTAAATCTGCTTGGTCTTGTAGTTTCCCGTCACGGAGTCAAGGCAGTCGTTCTCGTAGCCAAGCACATTGCCGACCGCATCAAAACTGTAGCTTATGTTCTGGTAACTTTGCCCCCATTTGTTTTTGGTCTTTATTGTATCAAGCCATCTGCGAGCGGGGGCATAGTTGTATTCCGTGAATGTGCCGTTGCCGTAGTCAATTCTTGTTCGCTGTCCGTACTCATCGTAGAGAATATTTGTAACATAATTGAATTCATGTCCGTAATGTTCTCCTCTGACGCTCACAACCTGTCCGCCCTTGTCGTAGCCGTAAGTTATCTTTTCGCCGTCAGGGTATACAATCCACTGCATACGTCCCAAGTAATCAGAGCGGTATTCCATGACAGCGGTTTCCGAAGGATTATTGCCGTTCAGATGAGTGGCGAGCGTTCTTGTTTCTTTTGTAGTTTCTCCAAGTTTTCCGTATTCATATTCCAAAGTTCCCGAAGCATCGGCTACGGAAAGAATCTTTCCTGCCGCTCCGTGAGTGTCGTTCGCACCGCCGTAAGTGTAAACAGTATCTTCTGTGTCTGGGTAGTCTATGTGGACAAGGCGGTTCAGGCCGTCGTATTCGTATACAATCTGCTTGTTGTTTTCGCGCAGAACGCTGTTGTTCTCGCGGACGAGGTTGGAACACTCATCATAGAAAAATTCCTGCCTGCCAGAGTCAAGGCTTTCAAGGGCGGTGCGACGGCCAAGAAGGTCGTATTCCGCCGTTATAGGATGACCTTTTGCGTCAAAAGCCTTGAGCATTTCGCCCATTGCATTGTAGCGGTATGTTACTTCCGTAAGCTGATTTCCGTCCTTATCATTTTTTGCTACTCGGACAATGTTTCCCCTGCTGTCGGTTTCTTGGACGCTTACATTTTCAAGAGGGTCGGCCGTCTCGGAAATCAGCTTGTTTTCTTCTATATAAAAAGCGTTAGTCTGAGCCGAGCCGTCTGGCAGAACGGTCTTAACCTGGCGGTCTTTTTCATCGTATTCATAAGAGGTAAACAAATTTGTCATTTTTGACGTTGAGCTGAGCAAGTCATCCAATCCGCCCTCTATAAACTCGGTCATGCCTTCTTTTACGGTTCTTCCCTTATCGTCGTATTCCACGGCTCCACTTGCGTTCCAGCCTTCAACGCCGTTTACAAAGCCGGTCTTTGCGGTACGCACGGCTCGTCCGAGGCCGTCAATCTGTAATACGATCTGAATTATGCTGTCATCTTCTGCGTCAAATGTTACTTTATTGTTTGTTACGGCATACCACAATTCGTGAATTCCATTTGAATCTTTATTTGGTGTATGGTATTCATAACTTACCGCGGGAGTTATGCCCGTGTCGTAAGCAGTCCGAATTTCTTTTATACGCTGCCATTTATCATATTCATAGTTTAGTTTGTTTCCGTTGCAGTCGGCCTCAGATTTTTTTGTCTGCGTTGGAATGTTGTAATCTATCTTGCTTTCATAACTGTCCGTGCCCATTCCGCTTTGCGAAATTCCTGTTACGAACATATTCTCGTCTTTGTCGTAAGTATAGGCCAAGGTTGCGCCGCAGCTGTCTGAGACAGTTTCTATATTTCCGTAATCATCATATGTAAGTCTGTTTATTGAACGGCATGATTCATTATTTGCCCAATACTGGCTAAGTTCTGTAAGCTGTCCTATTTCATTATAGTTACCTGTACGAAGTCGAAGAGGATTAGATTCTCCATTTTTTCCATACACAAGAATTTTAATAGGTAACCCAGTGATATATTGACTATTTGTATCAATATTCTTGTATATTATTTCTCCGGTTAAACTTTCAGAATCTCCAAAATCCTGTATTACCTTTGTACAGTTACCATACAACAAATCATATGAATAACTTGTTGCAGAGTATATATAATTTTTACTTCCTGATGATTTTTCATAAATCTTTGCCTCTTCTTTTACAGGCAAGGCATAAGGAGCATTTTCTAATGCTGTACTGCTTTCAGAAAGCAATGCGCCGTCAGAAGTTTTTATCGTACTTGAGTTTACACAACCTTTGGAATAATACTCACAGTTGTAATAAACATCTTTCTGACAGTTGCCGTCTGCAAAAGTTGTTTTTACAGTTCCAAATCCATAGAAATCTTTTCTAGCCCGGTCATAATATCCATCACTGTATTCATAAGTTGTCGTTACAGAATGCGCTCCATGTTTAAGCTCTGGAAGAACATCATCTTTATCTGTTCCGTCATTCATTGTGACGCGGCTCATTACATATTTGAAATTTGGATTTTCAATTGTTCCAAACTGCTCTGCATAATCTATTTCTATATTTCCACCCTGAGGAAGATTTACCTGTGTAAGCTGCCCATATCTTCCACTTATATTGCGTTTCCAGTATGTACAATAGCCAGGAACACGAAGAACATGATCTGCAAGACCGTCGCCGTCCAAGTCCATCATAGAAACATTTACGCAGTTTATTGATGAAGAACCGGAAAGACCGTTTCCACCTGAACAAGTCATATTAATGGAAATACCAGCTACAGGAATTTTTATAGGGAATGTAAAGCTCACTCCAACATTACCACTCATGGACAGAGAAACAGTCGAAGAAAACTCCATGTTATCTATATCATTAATTGCAAAAGGATTGCAGACAGGCAACACATTGACAAGACCTTCCGTTAATGAACCTATTAGCGGCTGGTTACCAAAAAGTCCAAGGTCAAAGTTTACATCTTTACCAGTTACAAGGACTCTGTGAAAGCCTTTCTGTAAATTCCTAAAAAGTAGGCATTGTGGTAAAATAAACACAGGAGCCTACTTGTGGCAAAAGAAAAAACACCACCACACAAAGTCGTAATGACGGAAGGCAAAAGAGAAATCGTCAGAAGCCTTCTTGCTGAATACGACATCAAAGACGCTCATGACATCCAGGAAGCATTAAAAGATCTTCTCGGTAGTACAATCAAGGAAATGATGGAAGCCGAAATGGAAGACCATCTGGGGTATGAAAAATCAGAACGCTCTGACAATGATGATTACCGAAACGGTTATAAATCCAAAACCGTAAAATCTAGCATCGGTGAAGTTGAGCTTGAAGTTCCTCAGGACCGAAAATCAACATTCGAACCGCAGGTCGTAAAGAAAGGTCAGAAAGATATTTCTGACATCGACCATAAAATCATTTCCATGTATGCGAAGGGAATGACCACCCGTCAGATTTCCGACACCATTGAAGACATATACGGCTTTGATGTTTCCGAGGGCTTTATTTCTGATGTCACAGATAAAATACTTCCGCAGATTGGAGAATGGCAGAACCGGCCGCTTGATGATGTTTATCCGGTAATTTACATCGATGCCATTCACTATTCAGTCAGAGACAACGGCGTGATTGTCAAAAAAGCCGCTTATGTAATTCTTGGTCTTACAATGGACGGCCGAAAAGAAGTGCTGTCACTTGCTATAGGCGAAAATGAGAGCGCCAAGTTCTGGCTGAACGCGCTGAACGAGCTTAAGAACCGTGGCGTGAAGGATATTATGATTATCTGTGCTGACGGGCTTACAGGAATCAAAGAGGCCATTACTGCTGCCTTCCCGAAAACTGATTATCAGCGCTGCATGGTTCACATGGTTCGCAACACTCTGAAATACGTAGCTTCAAAAGACATGAAAGCTTTTGCCGCAGACCTGAAGACTATTTACAATGCTGCTTCTGAAGATGAAGGACAGAAAGCCCGTGACCGTGTCGTTGAACAATGGTCAGCAAAATATCCTAACTCTATGAAACGCTGGATTGAAAACTGGGATGTCGTAGTTCCGATTTTCAAGTTCTCAAAGGATGTCCGAAAAATCATCTACACCACAAACGCGATTAAAAGTCTGAACTCCAGTTACCGCAAACTTAACCGCCAGCGAAGCGTGTTCCCAAGTGACCAGTCTCTGCTCAAGGCTTTGTATCTTGCAACTTTTGAAGCAACAAAAAAATGGACTCAGACGATTCATAACTGGGGCCAGGCCTACGGTGAAATGTGCATAATGTACGAAGGCCGTCTGCCAGACTAATCTCAAAAAAAGACAACTTCCCTCCGGGGAAGCTGTCTTTAAAAATAACTCTTGATGAAAAATCAGCAGTATTTTATATTCGAATAAGTAACAGTAGCTGTCAGCTGCTTGCGGACCTTACCCGCATTAAAACTTTTTACCGCAGCCTACTGAATTTACAGAAAGGACTTCACACAGTCGTTTAAAATTTCCATAAAGACCAGATAGTGTATCAAATTTTTCAATAAGACCTTTTATATAATCAGCTGCCGTAAATTTTTCTGCAGCATTCAAATAATTATAGAGTTTAATTAGATTTTTGACCCTGTCATAAATTCTGTGTAAATGGCAGGGTTTAATTAAAGCCGGGAACATGCCCGTCAAATAATATTGTAAACTGATTGACTGCCAGTCCCCGGTCAATATCTTTGGCCTGCTGCATTCTCGGAGAGTCTTCATTGCATTACAATCTGGAGTAATAATTTTGTTATTTTTTTTGAAACATCTTACCATTTTTCATAAGAAAAACTTTCCAATTTTTTCTTGCTTATATATGAATGTTATTCATAACTGCATAAAACATATTACTAACTCCCAATTTTTACTTTGCTTGCTTTAGCCCTATATGTATAGACATTATTTTTTTCATCATACAGACAGTTATTTTCTTTGTCGTATGTATAAACTTTAGTTTTATCTAGGTTCATATTGTTCTTATAATTCATAGTCAATTCTTTTGTTTTTGAATTATAGTTGTATGTTCCATTAAAACTTTATACTGCTTCCATCAAAGCTTCAACAGTACAATTTAATGCCTTTGCAAGTTTTACTACAGTTTCTGCTTTAGCAGCATTTATATTCTTTTGATTCTGTTCATATTGCTGGATTGTTCTCACTGGAATATCTGAAATTTCAGCTAATTCACTTTGAGACAGACCTGCATCAAGACGTAAAGCTTTTAAATTTGTATTATTCTTTCGCTTATTATACAGTTCTATCATCTTATCGCAAAACTGAGATATATCCATTTCATGATATGGTGAATACATTGCCAGAATTTCAGAAATTGAAATATAATTGTTGATTTCTTTGAATCCAAGATTTGTCTGCCACTGAAAATATGCCAATGCCCAGCCACACCAGTATTCAGGAGTTCTGTTTGCAGCAGGACGATATTTTGAGGCTAATGTTTCATCTCCAATAATATCTAAAGCAAGTTCTACACCTGATTTTCCAACAATAACTGTTGATTCTCCACGTTCAAATTGAGAACAGATTTTGGACTGTAAAAACTTCAGATAAAAATGAGATAAATCTTCCTCGAGATCATAAACTGCAAAATCGAGCATTGAGGCAAGGTTATTTTGAGCTTTTGATAAATAATTCTTATCGTAAGCGTGAATCATCGGGTTTAATCTCCTCATCAAGAATCTGAACAATGTACAGGTCACCACGCTGACGTCTGTTTTTTTCTGTATCAAAATATTGTCTACGGGCAGTCTTATCGCGTAATTCCTTCTTAGAGAACCATTGAGCAGATTCTGCAACTTCATATCCTTTATATTGAATTGCTTTGAAAGCCTTTTTACTTTTTAAGACAAACTGAGTCCCAAGGTTTCCAAGTTTCATAGAATGCCTGAGCTGGCGGACAGAAATTGCTCCATTTATAAAATCCTGAGCAAATGAAAAATAACTGTCATCTGCCCGGTATCCGGTAATAATGTCATAATCTTTATAAGGTACAGTAAAGTTTTTTAAAAGATATTCTTTTGCTTCCTGTGCAAGAGAATTGGTTATATCAAAAATACGGTTTTCCAGAAGAACCTCAAGCCAGTGAAGGATTGTATATTCGCTGCTGTTCAAATCAAGTAATGTAAGCCCTTCTGTTTCAATTTCATAGATATTTGCAAAACCATCATTATCTTTAGATACACCCCATTCTTTTGCCATATCTAAAACTTCAGTGCAGTAAAAACCAAGTCCATAATCATTATAGGTTTTACCAAATCTAAAAAGAGGTTTTTCAATAATCTTATTTGATCCATGATATATTGTCTTTATCATAATTATATTATAC
>JAHAZA010000019.1 GCA_018385415.1 Treponema sp.
AGACATTGCAAGACAGATGGAATTTTGAGCCCCTGAAACTTTCCCCTGATAATAGCAAAGCCATCTTTTATTATTTTTATCATAAATAACACAACCATCACCTAAACCAGACCAACCAGTACTTTCTAATTTAGTCTGTGAACCGACAATTATAGGTGCTGAATCATGCCAGGTCTTTCCATAGTCATCACTATATGTAACTCCGATTGATTTATGTGCAATACCACCATCCCGGTGTGATTCTGCATGATAAAAACCAACATATTTTCCAGAATTATTGAGAGGATATACTCCGATAAACCAGGAGCCGTTTTCATTAAAGCCAGTTATTTCATCAACAACATTTTTTCCATTTTTTATACCATACACTTCATTTGCAGTGGTTAACTGTCCTGCATGGTCTTCTGGCCATGGAGTTGAAGCTTCTGTCAGAATATCAACGTTTTCAGCCCAGAACAGCTGCCAGTTAGAGTCTCTTTTTACAGGAATGAGTTTTCCATCCGGAATGTAATCTTTGATATAATGTGTAGAAGTGGAAGGGTAGTCTACAATATTAATTGGACCAAGTGTAAAATTATGTTCCGGTGGATAATCATAATTCAAATTACAGGTTGAAAAAAATAAAGCTATTACTACAATTATTGCTGAATTAAAAATATTTTTTTTCATATGAACTACCAAATATTGCTATCAGTAGATATTATATCACAAAAAGATCAAATATAAAAAAAAAGACAGATCAGAGATCTGCCCTTTACTGACTCACACAGTTAATTATTTGTTGATACGTTCAACGTATTCGTTTGTTTCTGTATTTACAACGATTTTTTCATCCTGTTTGATGAACAGTGGAACGCGAACTGTAAGTCCTGTTTCTGTTGTAATAGGTTTTGTAGCTCCAGAAACTGTATCACCTTTGATATAGTTTTCACTTTCAGCAACGATGAATGTCATTTTCTGTGGAACTTTAACATCGATAGGGTTTCCGTCCCAGATTACGATCTGGTATTCGATGTCATCACGAAGATAGTACTTAAGATCTGGGTTCAATTCTGTTGGAACCATAATCTGGTCAAATGTTTCTGCATTCTGGAATACATAAGCATCTGGTTCTGAGTAAATGTACTGAGCATTGATTGTATCTACAGTAGCATCTTCGAATGTATCAGGAGTCTTGAATACCTGCTGGCTCAATACTGAACCGTCTTTCAAGTTCTTAAGTTTACAGCGAGCAAATGCAGTACCTTTTCCAGGGTTAACAAATTCTCTTTCTACAACAAGGTATGGAGCGTTCTTAATAATAAGAACTGTACCTTTGTTAATTTCGCCGCCTCTAATCATAAAAGTAACCTCACAATTTATTTAAAAGCTAAAATATAAAAAATTATTTCTATTATTATAAATAGTTATATTAAAAATGGCAAGACGCTTTCTATGGTTTTATGGCCACTTAAAAGTGCAATCAATCGGTCAACGCCCATTGCATTTCCTGAACATTTAGGAAAGCTTTCGAAAATTTTCCAGTAGTCTTCATCGATTTTATGTGGAATTTTTGCAGTACTGTTTTTTTCTTTTCCTTCTGCTTCAAAATATTTACGGATTTTTTCAGGATTGTTTTCTTCGGAGTAACAGTTGGAAAGTTCAATGCCGCCACAGTAAAGTTCCCATCTTTCCTTCCAAAACATGCCGTCTTTATAAAATTCCTGAGCAAGGCAGGGAACTTTTGCAGGGTAGTCCATCAGCATGACAGGAACATTTTTAGGAAGGTTTGGTTCAATGCATGAAACCAGAATTAATTCATACAAATCATCCCATGGCCATGTTTCAAAAGGATTATCTGGACTTTCTTCAAGTCCCAGATTTTTTGCATGTTTTGCAAGCTCAGCTGTTTCGTCGCAATCAGAAAGTTTAAAACCTGCATATCTTAAAAAGGCATCATCCATAGTCAGCTTCATAAATGGAGGACGCATGAATGCAAATGGATCTTCTCCTGATTTTGGTTTTGGAGGAAGAAGTTCATCAAACAATTCTTCAGTAATGTCTGCAGTATCCATGTAACTTATGTTCATCTGGTAATATTCAAGCATTGTAAACTCTGGTGAATGAATATTTCCTACAGATTCAATGTTTCTATAGCATTTAGAAAGTTGAAAAACATTTGTTTTGTGTTGAGAAATAATTTTTTTTATGTAAATCTCTGGGGAAGGAACAAGGTAAAGAGATACCTTTTCTTCAGACCAGGGCTTTATATATTCAGTTTTAAATACTTCAAGACAGGTTTCAGGAATCAGGTCTCGACTTAATGCTGGTGTGTCCAGTTCCAGAAATCCTTTTTTTATAAAAAAATTTCTTATCCGCTGCATTATGTTTGCACGGAATTTTAACATCTCTAAATCCATGGGCTTTATTATACAAATCTTGTTTTAACTGTCAATTTACTTTAAAATCTCATTATGAGTCAGCCATTAATTTTCAGTTTAATTGACAAAGCGGTTTTTGATTATGAGTTAATAAAAGATGGTGACAAAATTCTTATTGCAGCTTCTGGAGGAAAAGATTCTACAGTTTTAGTGGAATATTTCTCTAATCGTATTCGTCGTCCCGACTGTAATTTTTCTATCGAAATTGTTCATATAGAAACTGAAATAACTAAGAGCATTAATCCTTGTCTTTCTGCTTTATTTTCAAAATGGAATGTTGAGGTAAAAAATGTAAAGGTTGATGTGCTTGGAAGGTTGAAGATGGGACATAAAATGAGCTGTTACTGGTGTTCAACTCAACGACGTACAGAACTTCTAAATTATGCTATAAAAAATGGATTCAATAAAATTGCATTGGGGCATCACATGGATGATATGCTTGAAACTTTATTGATGAATATGCTGGAAAAAGCTGAGCTTACAACAATGCCACCTCTTCTTGAATATGAAAAATATCCTGTGTCGATTATACGACCTTTGTGTTATGTTCAGGAAGCAACAATTGTTGAGCATGCTCAAAAGTCAGGGTACATAAGCGAAACATGCACCTGCGAATTTGTGGAAAACGGTTTCAGAAAGCAGACAAGAAGTCGTCTTGAAGCTTTGACAGAAGGAGATCCCGTAAAAAAAGAGCATCTTTTTAAATCCCTAAAGAATATTGATAAAAACTATCTTCCATAAGATATAGAAAAATGCCTGCAGATTAAATAATAACTGCAGGCTTTTCTCTTTATTTTCTGTAAGGCCGCTTGTTATGAATAAATGTGAATCTTGCACCGAAGAAGCGGCCGATAAATCTGCTGAAAAATGCTGTAACTTTCCACTTAGGTGCCCAAAGAGCAATATGTTTTTTATTTGAAGCACATTTTAATGCATGCTTTACAGTTTTATCTGCTGGATAGCCATGTAAAAC
Source organism: Treponema sp. (assembly GCA_018385415.1). Lineage (GTDB taxonomy): Bacteria > Spirochaetota > Spirochaetia > Treponematales > Treponemataceae > Treponema_D. The sequence continues at coordinate 3,394 of JAHAZA010000019.1, forward strand.
TTCTTTTCTGGCTCCATTTGAAGCAACATTTGCAAATTCTGTAGAAACAGAACCCGGGCACATGGCAAGAACATGTATGCCTTTATCCTTGAGCTCGGCTGCCAGTGCAACAGAGAAGGATAGAACATAGCTTTTTGTTGCTGCATATACTGCAAAATTTCCAAGTGGGAGGAATGCTGCAAGACTAGCAACATTTATTATTGTAGATTTTTCGTTCATAAACGGAATTGCAAGTCCACACAAGCCTGTGAGAGTAGAGCAGTTTGTGTCAATCATTTCAAGTTCTTTGTCCAATGGAGTTTCTGTAAATTCTCCGTAAGTTCCGAACCCTGCATTGTTGACCAGAAGTCCGATTTCAAAACCACCGTTTTTAGATTCTACTTTCTTTGTAGTTTTTAAAATAGCATTGAAGGCTGTTACACCTTTAGTTCCTGATAAATCGATTTCAATTGCGGTTATTTCAGGGTATTCTTTTGAACAGTTATTCTCTGCAGCTTTTTCAAGGTCATATTTGAGATTTTTAAGTCTGTCAGATCGTCTTGCAAGAATCCATATTTCATCAAATTTCCCAAATTTGTAATTTTCACTATTCAGGAAGAGTTCTTTTGTAAATTCAGTTCCCATACCTGAGCTGGCACCAGTAATAATTGCTATTCGTTTCATAGCTATATTTTTATGAAAAAATTGTCAAAATTCAAGTAAAATATGCTTTAAAACAGCAACATTATATTGTAAATATTTGACCTAATATAATATTTACAATATATTTATAGATATGAAACTTTATTCTAAACAGATTGTTTTATTAGTAAGTTTAGCTATGGTTGTTAGCTTTACTTCTTGTAAATCCATGATATTGAATGCTGCTTCCACAGGTATAAGCAGTTCAAATCAGAATGGTGTTCCTTCAAAAGTTAAGGAAGGTTCTCCTAATCCGATGATGGCGTTTATGGGTGAAAAGGATCCCGTAATTGTTCAGGAAGTACTTCCAACCATCTTAAAACTCTACGAAATTATGCATATTAAAAATCCTGATCATCAGGGTAATACAATTATGCTTGGTTCTCTTAATGTTATGTATGCAAATCTTTGCGTAGAGAGCAAAGCTGAACTTTTAACAGACCCAAGACAGCTTGATATTCAGGTTGAGGAATTTGAAAGAGCAAAACTTCATTATTTAAGAGGGCATGATTTAATTTTCAGTGCTTTCGAAACCAGATGGCCTGGTTTTACACAGGCAATTATGGGAAATGATGAACAAGCAATAAAGCAGTATACTGCAAAGCTTACAAAAGGTGATGTAAATGCAGCTTACTGGGCATGTGCTGGTTTTTTTGCATCTTTTGCCTTGAATCCCCTTGATTCAAATATTATTGGATCAATAAAAGGGCACATTGCGGTTCTTGAAAAAGCTTGTGAACTTGATCCAGAATATAGCAATGGTTCTATTTGGGATGTGTTAACACAGATTTATGTAGCAGCACCAATGGATTTTGGTGGTAACTACGAAAGAGGTATTTATTGCCATGAACAGGCTTTGAAGGTGTCAAAAGGTCTTAGTGCTTCGATTTATGTTACAGAAGCAAAATCCATTTGTATCCCTTCTGGAGATAGAGAAGGTTTTGAAAAGGCATTGAATACAGCTTTGGAAATCAACATTGACGATTATCCTGCTAATGCATTGATGAATGTTATTGGACAGAAAAAGGCTCAGAGATTGCTCGACAGTGTTGATGATTACTTTATTGAATGGTAAAATTTACTTTTTATAGGGGAATAATATGAAATTATCAAAGAAATTATTTATTGCTATTGCCAGCTTTGCGTTGGCTGCAAGTGTTTTTGCAGCTCCTATTACAATTAAAGTTGCCTCAGTTGCACCTGCACGTTCATCATGGGATGTTCAGCAGCGTCAGATTGCAAAAGAATGGGCAGAAATAACAAATGGAGAAGTTATTCTTCAGTTTATGCCATCTGAATCTATGGGTGGTGAATATGGTGTTGTTAAAAAGCTTAAAGCTGTTCGTCCTGGACAGAAGGCTCCTATTGGCGGTGCAATCTTTACATCAATGGGACTTTCAGACTTTGCTCCAGAATGTAATGTAATGACACTTTGTGCACCATTCCTTTTCCGCGATCAGAGTGAAGTAAACGCTGTTTTAAAGCAGTTCACACCAACAATGCAGAAAGCATTTGATGAAAAAGGTTATGTAGTACTTGGATGGTTCAATATTGGATGGGCTTATTTCTTTACAAGTGAGCCTGTAAATACTCCTAATGATTTGAAAAAACTTCGTCTTGCTGTAGGTGGACTTACTTCACCAGCACTCAGCAACGCATTTAAATCAGCAGGTTATTTAACACAGGATGTTCCAGCCGATAAGCTTATGCAGTCTATTTCTACAGGTGCTGTACAGGGCTTGTTCACAATTCCTATGTACGCTTATGCTGCTCAGTATTACAAAAATCTTGATAATGCTGTAAATATTCCTCTTGCACCTGTAATGGTTGGCTTTATATTGAATAAGTCAGACTGGGATGCAATTCCTGCAAAATATAAACCAGAACTTTTGAAGAGTATCAAAAAAGCCGAAGCAAAATTTATTGCTGACCAGAAGAGAATGGATGCTGAATATCTTAATCGCTGCGAAAAAAATGGTTGTGTAATTAATAATCCTAATGCAAAAGTTTGGGAAGATGCATTTAAAGCTGACCTTCACTACATGTATGAAGGAAGCACACCAGTAGTTAATAAAGCATTTTATGAACAGATTGCTGCGTTCTTGAAAAATTATAGAGGTGAATAATTTTGAGAAAACACCAGTTTAGGAATCAAGATGGACATTTTTTGCCAAACGATAAAAATATTTTAAAATTTATTGAAGATATTTTTGCTGTTGGTCTTATTATTCTTTTAACTCATACTGCAATGACTATTAAAGTCATGCAGGATCAGTTACATATGCAGGTATTAAATGCAGATGCAATCATTGTTAACATTGGCTTTGTGTTTGCATGTATTGCAGGAATTATAACATGGCGTGAAAACAAGCATTTAAGTCTTGCAGCAGTAACTGATAAGTTACCGCCAGCACTTAAACTGGTTATTGATTCTATATCTGGTTTTGTAACACCAATGATTCTTGTTCAGTTCTTTCTTGCTGCTTTATGTCAGTTTGTAAATAAAGAGCAATTCACTGGTGTTGTATTATTTGGTTTAAAAGAACGAGTGTTCTTTTTCTTCATGCCATTGTGTTACCTGGCTATGGTAATAATGGTGATTAGCAAAAAGAAACAGCGTATTTCAGGAATTTTGGGTACTGTTTTTGGAATCATTACTTCTATGAGTTCTATTTATGGTATCCTTTATTATGTTTTTGGCGTTGAAATTTCAGCAATGCCTACTATTGGAAAATTTATTGATGTGTGGAACCTTTTTTGTGCAAAAGGTGCATGGCCTGTTGTAATTATTCTTATTATTCTGGCTTTTGCAGGTGTTCCACTTTTTGTTGTCATCAGTGGAATTACTTATGTACTTTTCTCTAAATCGGGAATTCCACTTGATACAATCGTACTTGAAGCTCAGTCGAAGTTTATGGATAAGAGCGTTACTGCAATTCCATTGTTTACTATTGCAGGATATGTTCTTGCTCAGGGAAGTGCAGGTAAAAGATTTGTTAATCTCTTTAACTCCCTTTTCGGCTGGTTCAGAGGCGGTACTGTAGTAGCTGCTGTTCTCGTATTAACATTCTTCTCAACATTTACAGGTGTAAGTGGTGTTACAATCCTCGCATTGGGAGGATTGCTTTCAATGATCCTTATTGGATCAGGTTACAACAAAAATCTTGCAGAAGGTTTGATTACATCAAGTGGTGCGTTAGGACTTCTGTTCCCACCAAGTGTTGCAATCATTATGTATGCAACTTCAAACTATACTGTTATTCAGGGATTTGAAGATGGATTTAAGGTTGAGAATCTCTTTATCGGAGCTTTAATTCCTGGTGCCATTATGGCAGTTTCTATGATTATTATGGGAATCATTTTTGATAAAACAAAAATGAGACCTAAGTTTTCACTAAAGGCAATTTTATCTTCATTATGGCACAGTTTGTTTGAACTGCTTCTGCCACTTTTGATTTGTGTGACTTATTTTACAGGATTCTTTAACCTTTTCCAGGTTGCATCTTTTGCTGTAATTTATACATTTGTACTTTCTGTATTCATCAGAAAAGACTTTACTCTTCGTCAGTCTGTTCGCGTAATTGCAGAGTCAATTCCTGTCTCAGGTGGTGTGTTGTTTATCATCGCTGCTTCTGCAGGTTTATCTTATTACCTTACATATGCTGATGTTCCAGAAATTATTACTGCATTTATTACAACAAACATTCATAGTAAGGCGTTGTTCCTTCTCTTGATGAATCTTGTATTGCTTGTAGTTGGGTGTTTGATGGATATGTATTCTGCTATCCTCATTATCTCACCATTATTACTTTATGCTGCACATGCATATGGCATTCCGGTGGTACAGGCTGGTGTAATCTTCCTTATGAACCTTTCTATCGGATTTTTAACACCTCCTGTAGGTATGGACTTGTTCATCTCTTCTTACGCATTTAAGAAACCTGTTTCGAAAGTAATTAAGAGTGTACTGCCATTCCTGGCCGTTCAGCTTGTAGTACTTGTTCTTGTAACTTATGTTCCGGCATTAACTACATGTCTTTTACCAAAACCTACAGAGGCTGTTTATAATGAACAGGAACTTCTTGATGATATTCCTGATTTTACTGATGATGTTGATTTTGAGTTTACAGACGATATGCCTGATTTTACTAATGATGATGAAACAGCATCAGATATGGATTTTCTGAATGATGTGGATCCTGAAAATCCTGGAACATATAATGTTGACAGTGATACATGGGAATAATTTACTGAATTGAAATCAGCAATCTATAAGGTTACGGCAATCGTCGTAACCATTTTTTCTTTTATATCATGTTCCTCGAAAAAAAAAGCCTTGGATGCAAAAGAATTGCAGACTCATAAGAATGCTTATGAAATGTATAGTTTGATTCAACAGGATAATTATAAAAAACAAAAAGCAATTGAAAAGTTTGTTTCTTCGCTTTCGATTGAAGAAAAAATTTCTCAGATTTTTATGATTAATCTTGAAAAGGATGATAAGTTTTTTCCTGTTGAATGGTATGATAGAGTCATAAAAAATTCTGATGGATCTGAAAGCAAAATAAAGACAACTTTAATTCCAGCAGGATACATTTTTTTTGGTTATAATGTTTCTAAAAATCCTGAAACTATAATTGGTTTTACTGATTCCATTTTAGAAAAAGCCTACAGTGAAAATTCCATAGCTCCATTCCTTTCTATAGATGTTGAAGGTGGTTTTGTAAACAGACTTCGTGGGGTTGCAGGACCATTACCAGAAAATGAACGTGTTTCTCAGTGTTTAAATACAGATGAGGCATTTGAATTATATTCATTATATGCAAAGCAGTTGAATAACTTAGGATTTTCATTAAATCTTGCACCTGTTGCTGAAATTGGAACTGAAAAAAATCAGGATTTTCTTTCTGGCAGAAGTTATGGAAATCTTGAAAATGTAAAAAAATTTTGTGGAGTAAATATAAAAGCTTATCAGACAAATAATGTGGGAACAGTACTGAAACATTTTCCTGGTAATACAAATATTGATCCTCATATTGGATTACCAAAAATTGAAATGACCGACGATGAGTTTTTACAGATTAAAGACGCGTTTGCCCATTTATTGACTTACAATCCCGATGGAGTTTTGATGAGTCATGCAATTGTTCCATCTTATGACAAGGCCCCTGCATGTTTATCAAAATTCTGGATAACTGATGTTATACGTAATGATTTGAAATATGATGGTATTGTTTTTTCGGATGATATCTTTATGGGAGCTCTTATAGATAACGGATATTCACCAGCTGTGGCAAGTAAGATGGCGGTTGAGGCAGGAATTAACTGTATTATGATTAGTGAAAAAAAATTCGGAAAATGGATGAACCTGTTGATTAATATTTGTGAAGACGATCCGGAATTTCTTAAAAAAATCGAAGATAGTGTCTGTAAGATGATTTCCTTTAAAATTCGCAGGGGACTTTTGATTTGTGAATATGATAAGAAAAATGATATTTATACTATTTTAAGTCCCGATTTAAATGAAATAATTAATAATCCTAATATTCAAAAAAAGCGATTTGAAAATTTTTCTGAAACAAAAAATAAAACTTTAGATTTTTACAATAAATATTTTTTAACTACTGCTTCTGATGAAGAAAAGCGCGGACTTTTTATTAATTGAATGAACGGATTAATCTATGGCCAAGAATAAACAGAAAGATTTGAATAGAGGTTCTCAAGGTTTTAATTCATATTATAAAGAAATTTTTGGAGATCGATGGGAAGTTCTGAAAGAAGCACTTTTAAAAGAGTCTGTTCCAGTTCCTTATAACCTGTCAAAAATTAAAGGTGAAGAAGATGGTGAGTTAAGAACTTATTATCTTGATGCCGCAAGTATACTTGCAGCTTTTTCATTACCGCTAAAAGGGGCAGAAGAAATTCTTGATCTTTGTGCAGCACCTGGTGGTAAAACTCTTGTTATTTCATCCTTGATGGGCGAAGATTCCAAGCTTACATCAAACGAACGTTCTGCAGAACGAAAACATAGACTTTCAAAGGTTGTAGAAGAACATATACCATCAAGAATAAAAGAAAATATTACAGTTACATGCAGTGATGGAGCTGTTTGGTGCAAAACAAAATCTAATTGTTTTGACCGTATTTTACTTGATGCCCCATGTTCATCAGAACGACATGTACTACAGGATGAAAAGTATCTTGCACAATGGTCTCCAGCAAGAATCAAAACACTTTCAATGGAGCAGTGGGCATTACTATCAAGTGCTTATAGAATGTTAAAAGATAATGGAATTTTGTTGTATTCTACATGTGCACTTGCTCCAAAAGAAAATGATGAAGTAATTGAGAGATTGTTTAAAAAGTTTGACAATTGTGTAAACCTTTCATTTGAAAGTGAAAAATATCAGAATTTAAAAAACGATGAGGCAAAGTTGCAATTGTTTACTGATAATGTGAGTCTTCCAGATTTTGAGAGAACTAAATATGGTTATCAGATTTTACCTGATAAACAAAATGGAGCAGGGCCAATTTATTTTTCAATTATTATGAAAAAGTTGAATATATCAAGCAACTAGACAAAAAACACAAAACTAAGATAAAATATCCGTTAGGAAAAATAATATGAAAATTAGTCGAGAAGAGAAATTACAGAAAATTATTGAGAGCGAAAAGCTTCTTGGAGAGATTCAGGATGTTGACGTTCTTTTGGAACGCATCCTCACTGAAGCTCGTGCTATTGTTCATGCTGATGCCGGATCTATTTACGTAGTTGATGGTAATAACCTTAAAATTAAATATGCCCAGAATGATGCGCAGTTAAAGGCTCTTGCACCTGGAGAAAAACTGCCATATACATTTTTTTCTTTCCCTATAAATGAGAAATCTATTTCAGGATATGTAGCATATTCCAGCGAACCTTTAAATATTCCTGATGCTTACGAAATTCCTGAAGATAAACCTTATAAATTTAATCAGACAACTGATAGAACAACTGATTACCGCACAAAATCAATTTATACAATCCCATTGAAGACACCTGCAGGAAAATTACTTGGTATTCTTCAGATTATCAATGCACAAAATGATGAGGGTGAAGTAATTGCTTTTGATGCTGATGCAGAATTGTTTATTACTCACTTTGCTCAGAATGCCATCAAAGCACTGGAAAACGCATATTTGACAAGTAATATGGTTCGCCGTATGTTGAAGATGGCCGAGTTCCGTGATCCAAAAGAAACTTATCCACATGTTGAACGTGTTTCAAGTTTCTCTCTTGAAATTTATGACCGTTGGGCTTTTAATCATAATGTTCCTGATTCACAGTCTCATAAATTCAGAGATACATTAAAGATTGCAGCTAAATTCCATGATGTAGGAAAAGTTGGTATTTCAGATATTATTTTGAAAAAACAGTTTCCTCGTTTTACTGATGAAGAACGTGCAATCATGCAGGGACATACTTGTATTGGTGCAAATCTTTTTGAACCACCAGAAAGTTTCCTTGATGAAATGTGTCGTGATGTTGCGTTGTATCATCATGAACGTTGGGATGGAGGAGAAACTGCTTATCCGGGTGCAACAGATTTCAGAAACTTTGTAATTGGAGCTCCAATAGAACCTGCTCGCCATCTTTGCGGAGAAGAGATTCCTTTGTGTGCAAGAATTGTTGCTGTTGCCGATGTATTTGATGCATTGAGTCACAAACGCTGTTATAAAGATGCCTGGAAAATAGATGATGCATTCTCTGAAATCCAGGCTGATTCAGGGAAACATTTTGATCCTGAAGTTGTTCTTGCATTTATGCAGGTTAGAGATCGAATTTCTGCCATTCAGCTTGCGTTCCCTGATGAAGACTAAAAAAAAATCCAGGCTGCTTAAAGTCTGGATTTTTTTTAGCTAAGTTATAGTGTAGGTATTTTCCTGCTATTACTGCAGAATAAAACTATTTTTTTAGAGAGCTTTCTTTTATTAATCTGTGAATTTCTTTATCGAAGCAGTTTGCAAACATTGCAAATTCTTTTTTTGAATAAGAGTTTGATTTATCACCGCCTAATCCAAGCATTGATAATTGAAGACTGAAATCTCGCTCTGATTTTCGTTCTTTTATGTTTTCTTTTGTCCATAAAGTACCGCGATCATTTATTACAGTAATCTGTTTATCAACAAGTTTATCTGCAAGTGGAATGTCACGAGTTATAACTATATCAAATTGAAAGACATTATTAATTATATAGTTATCTGCTGCCTGACTTTCTGAATTTGTAATAATCATTGAGAATAAACCATGAGAATTTTCTACAGGAATATTTTTATTTGCTACGAAGTTAATTTTAAGATTCAGCTTCTTTGAGTAATCAATAAGATAAGTTCTTACTAGCTTTGGACAGGAATCTGCATCTACCCAGATTGTTACGTTCATTATAAAACCTTTTCAATTTGAGAGATTAAGTCAGTTGCAATTTTATTTATGTCTTCGTTATTTTCTGTTTCCTTTGAATTCAATGTTTTTCTTAAAAGGGCAGCTTTTTCTTTTTCTTTGTAGAGCTCATCGCATAACAAGATACCAGCAAGAATAGCTGTTTGTTTTGGATCATTTAAATTATCAGATTTTTCTATTTCTGCTATTATTTGTTTATAATAACTAAGGAGTTTTTTTAAGTATTCATCGTCTTCTTTTGCCTGTATTGCAAAGGAAGATCCTAAAACATTAATTTGGAGAAGTCCCATAACTAAAAGATATCAAACTTTTCTTCTTTTTCGTCAGAATCTTGATCTGAATTGTCGTCTGTAGATACATCTAAATCAAATTCTGGTGCAGCAACATCATCTGATTCGTTGTTTGTAGCGGGAAGGGGAGCTGCTTCTGATTTAGGAGCAGTATTTTGACCGGCCTGACTTAAAACCGAGTTTTCGATTTTGTTAAGCCGGTCAAGCGCACCAAGAATGCTATCTTCGATCTTTTTTTCATCTGCAGTAAAAGAAGCAAGTAACTCCGATTTTTCAGAAAGCGCATTTGTGAGCTCTGAACATTTGTTGCGCAGAGCATCGTTTTCTGCTTTAAGCTCTACAATTTTTTGTACAGCACTTTCAACTTTTTGCTGAAGAAGAAGAACCTGATCGATAGAAATCATTACTATGCCTTAAGTGCGTTTTTAGCAGCTTCTACAACTGCTTTGAATGCTGTTGGATCTTCAATAGCCATGTTAGACAAAGCCTTGCGGTTCAATGTGATACCAGCTTTGTTACAACCATCGATGAAACGTGAGTAAGACATTCCTTCATCACGAACTGCTGCGTTGATACGAGCGATCCACAATTTACGGAAGTTTGCTTTGTTGTCACGGCGGTCAACATATGCGTGATCCAATGCTTTTGTTAAAGCGTCTTTAGCTGCTTTATAGTTAGTTCCGCGACGTCCTCTGAAACCTTTTGTAAGTTTAAGGATTTTTACGCGACGGTTCTTTCTTTTTGTACCATCTATTGCTCTAGCCATTTTCTACACCTCATTAACCGTAAGGAAGCATCTGCTTTCTTACTTTTCTTGCATCAGCTTCGCTCAAGATACCTGTAGCACGGAGCTGTCTTTTTCTTTTTGGAGAACGCTTTGTCAAGATATGACGAAGGTTCATTTTCTTGTACTTAACTTTTCCAGTACCTGTTAAAGAAAGGCGTTTTGAAGCGCTTTTCTTTGTCTTCATTTTAGACATACTAAAACCTCTTAACTTTTGGCTTTTGCTGATAAAGTCATTGACATGAACTTACCTTCCATTGCTGCAGGTTTTTCAATGACATACGCAGAAGTAAGCCTGTTTGTAACTTCTTTCAGGACATCGTAGCCAAGCTCAGTGTGAGCAAGTTCACGACCGCGGAAGCGGATAGTAACCTTTACTTTATCACCAGCGTCTAAGAATTCCTGTACATGTTTAGCTTTCGTATCAAGATCGCCAGATCCGATTTTTGGCTGCATCCTGATTTCTTTAATTTTTAATACTTTCTGATTCTTTTTAGAGTCACGGAGTTTTTTCTCTTGTTCGAATCTGTATTTACCGAAATCGAGTATTTTACAAACTGGTGGGTTTGCTGTTGGTGCTACTTCTACAAGGTCGAGTTCCCGTTCTTTAGCCATTTTGAGCGCTTCCAAAGTAGGCACGATACCTTTCTGGTTGCCCTCGTCGTCTATAAGTCTTACTTCTCTTACACGAATCTGTTCATTAATTCGTGTACCTTTAGTGTTGTCTGCCAACTATCCTCCTAGTGTCTGTAAAAAACACACATGTAAATTAACGTATTATAGAATTATATATAAATTTATATCTTGTGTCTATAGTTTTTTTTATGTATTGTCTTCCTATATATGAAAATTCTTGCTAATTTTTTTAATTAATTATTCCGATAATCAACAAGTATGTTTAAATCAGCAAAAAAAATTATAGTTATTGTATTTACAGCTTTTTTAGGAATTTCGGCTTTTGCAGAAAGTACTCATCTGGTAAAAAAAGGTGAAACTTTATATGGAATAGCAAAAAAATATCAGATTACAATCTCTGAATTGAAGGCAGCGAACAACCTTTCTGATAAGGATGTTCTCAAAGCTGGCCAGAAACTGGTAATTCCATCTGCAGATATCGAAAATGCGGCAACTTTGTCGTCTACAAATAGTTCCACTTCCACTTCAAATTCCTCTTCAAAAACAGAAACTTATATTGTGCAGAAAGGGGATACTTTGTATGGAATTGCAAAAAAATATGATATTAAAGTTTCTGAAATTTATTCTCTTAATGGAATGTCCCAGAAAGATGTTTTAAAGGTGGGCCAGAAACTTAAAGTTCCTGTAACAGGGGAGTCTCTTCCAGATATAAAAGATATTGATCCAAAAAAATATACAGAGAAAACAATTCCAGGATTAAAATGGCCGGTAAAAAATCCAACTGTAACATATGTTAAAGGTAAGGTTAGTGGAGTTCAGCTTACATCATCTGCAAAAGAAAATGTAATAAATATTCATGCAGGTACTGTAGTGTATACTGGTTCGTATCGTGGTTTTGGAAAAGTTGTGTTTGTTCAGTCAAAGACAGGGCTTGTTTATGCTTATACAGGTTTAAGTTCTATCAAGGTTAAAAAAGGAACTTATGTAGTAGCAGGGGATGTACTTGGAAAAGCCGGTGTTGATTCTATGACAAAGAAAAATGGAATTATGCTGATGGTAGTTCAAAATGGTGAATATATTGATCCAGCCAAAGCGCCTCGTGGCTAGTATTCCGGCGTCATGATGGTTGTTCGAGGCGACACGAGTTTGCATGGTGCAAACTCTGAGTGGGTTCTGTTTTTTAGCTCAGCCTCGTGGCTAGTATTCCGGCGTCATGCTTTTTTTTGAACAGATGCGGTATCTTTTAAGGTTTTGTTGAAAACTTCCATGCAGACACGGGCATCGTCAAAGGCACGGTGAGCATCTGTTACATTAATATCCATCAGACGTGCCATTAACTGTAAATTATATTTCCCAAGTAAAGGATAAGCCCAGCGCACAAATGTAAGTGTGTCCAGGGCTTTATTTTTTGTCTGCGGAAGTTTTGCTCTTTCTAATTCTTCGTTAATGAAATTTAAGTCAAAGTTTGCGTTGTGGGCAATAAGAATACCATCTTTGATGAAATCTGAAAACTCTTTTAAGGCAACTTCTGCAGTTGGTGCATCTTTTACCATTTCATTTGTGATGTGGTTAATTTCTGTGCATTCTACAGGAATGGGTTTCTGAGGATTTATAAGTGTTTCGAATTTATCAATGATTCCAGTTTTGTCAAACTTTACAGCCCCGATTTCGATTACACGGTCTGAAGTAGAGCTAAGACCTGTGGTTTCGGTATCGAAGGCTATGAAGGTTGCTCCAGAATCTAAAAGACTCTGGAGCTTTCTGAAATCTTCCAGTAATTTATTCTGTGGCATTTACTTATTTTGCTGCGTCAAGAATTGATTTGATTTCTTGAGCAATTGCATCACAAAGTGCACCAGCTTTTTCTTTTGCATTTGCAAGACATTTGTCACATCCGCCTTCGAGAGGCATTACGCTGTTGATGTAGAACTTGATTTTTGGTTCTGTTCCAGATGGGCGTGCACTTACGATTGTTCCACCATCAAGGAAGAACTGAAGTACATTGCTTTTTGGAAGATCAAATGGTTTCTTATCTGCTGGGTTTGCAGGGTCAAATACAATCTGGTTCTGAACGTCACGGATAGAAGTAACTGTTTTACCACCGAGACTCTTAAGACCTTCTGTGCGGAGTTTTGTCATGATACCAGCCATAATTTCTTTTCCAGATGAACCTGGAAAGTTCTGAGAGATAGCACGGTCTTCAAAATATCCATATTCTTTGTACATATCGTTAAGGTGTTCAAGAAGGCTCTTGCCCTGTGAACGCCAGTAAAGTGTCATTTCTGCACAGAGAGCAGCAGCTGAAACACCGTCTTTGTCCATTACTTCTTTTTCTACTTTGTATCCGTAGCTTTCTTCAAGACCGAATACATAGTCGCCAGTTCCCTTAGCTTCCATTTCTGCTTCTACAGCTGCAATCCACTTAAAGCCTGTAAGACATTCGATCATGCGAACCCCGAACTTTTTACAGATTGCATCTCCGAATGGTGAAGTTACGATTGAACGAACTACAACTGGATCTGCTGGCATTGTTCCAAGTTCCTTGCGACTTAAAAGAACGTATTCAATGAGCATTGCGCCCATCTGGTTTCCTGAAAGGAGAACCCATTCGCCGTTCTTGTCTGGGAATGCTGTTCCAAAGCGGTCTGAGTCTGGGTCAGTTGCCATTACACAGTCTGCATTTTCTTTTTTACCAAGTTCTACAGCAAGTGTAAGAGCTGGTTTTTCTTCTGGGTTTGGTTTTTCTACAGTAGGGAAGTTACCGTCTGGTTCCCGCTGTTCTGGAACTGTGATTACTTTAAGTCCAAGATCTCCGAGAACTTTTTCTACGTGCATAGCGCCTGTTCCGTGAAGTGGAGTGTAAACGATTTTAACTTCGCCTGCTTTTTCTTTGATCAATTCTGGACGGAAAAGCTGTGCTTTACACATTGCCCAGAACTTTTCATCGATTTCTTTGTCGATGATTTTGAGAGTTCCGTTTTTAAGAGCTTCTTCTTTAGAAATTGTCTTAACTTCTGTTACAGCGTTTACTTCTTTGATGATTCCAACGTCATGTGGTTCGATAACCTGTGCACCGTCGTTCCAGTAAGCTTTGTAACCGTTGTACATACGAGGGTTGTGTGAAGCTGTTACTACAACACCAGTGTCTGCCTTAAGTTCGCGGATTGCGAAAGACAATTCTGGAGTAGGACGAAGTCCAGAGAAAAGATATGCTTTGATTCCGTTTGCTGCAAAAATCAATGCTGTTGCTTCTGCGAATACGTCTGAGTTAAGACGGCTGTCATATGCTACAACTGCACTGAGTGTTCCTGCTTTTGCTTTTTCTGGGAATGCTTTGATTACATAATTTGCAAGACCCTGAGTAGCCTGGTTAATTTCAAGAGTATTCATGCGGTTTGTACCACCACCCATGATTCCACGAAGTCCACCTGTACCGAATTCAAGTGTCTGGTAGAAACGGTCTTCAAGTTCTGCCCAGTCTTCTTTAGCAATAAGGTCTTCTACTTCTTTGCTGAAACGTGCATCTTTTTCAGCAGCGATATAAGCTTTTGCTCTTTTTAAGATTTCTTCTTTTTCCATAATTATGGCTCCTTTGTGGTTTATGAAATGCGCAATTTGCGCGATTGTTACTTTAGTAAACTGAAAATCAGTTACATTTTATCTGCTTCTAAAAGCATTTTTGTTTCCCAGGCAAGAAGATCTTTTTCTTTGTCCGGATTATTTCCTTTGACATCACACATGATTCTGAAAACAGGTTCTGTTCCGGAACCCCGCATCCAGATGAAGGCAGAAGGTTTATCAGAGTTTTCGAAAAGCTGAATCTTAAGTCCGCCTTTACCACTTTCTGAAAAATCTTTTGCATCAACTTTTTCTGTTGTAGCATTAGTCAATATACATTTATACGATGAAATGCCATATTTTTTCAATAAGCCGTCAGCCCCATTTTTAAAGGAATTTTCAAAAACCTTCTGAAAATTTCCTTTAAGCTTTGCGTGATCCATTGTGGAAATTTTAAGGATTGCGCGGCTTTCTGAAACCCCTGTTGTTGTATAAACAGGAAGTGTTTCAAGCACATCACTTAAAGTAAAGTCGTCTTTATATTTATCTTCCTGGCCAGAAAGCTGGCACCAGATGTGGAACAAGCCTTTACCTTCAGGTGTATCCTTGATTGTAAGAAGTTTTACAAAAGCAAAGATTGTATTAATCGGATCACGAACACTTGAAGGGAATGTGATTGTTCCACCATTTGAACCTTCACCTAAAATGCGGACTGTATATCCTTCTTTGCGGGCAAGGCGTGCTGTATTTACAACATTTGCTTCTCCAACTTCGCCCCGGAATACTTTTGCATTAAATGCTTTTGCAATTTCATCAATTCGCATTGAAGTAGGACAGTTTACAGCAACAGCAGGCTTATAAGAAGAATCGTTTTTGTTCAACCAGTAAGAGAATGCCAGTTCTGCAAGTACAGAAAGTGAAAATACTTCCTGCGCCTTTAAAATTTGCGCACTATCAGTTTTTGAGTCCCAGTAAACGATGTTTCCTCTGTCGCCGTCACAGTCAGGCATATAACCTAAAATTGCATCTTTAGTTCCTGCTTTCTGGAGTTCTTCCATCTTTTTTGCGCAGTAAACAAGGTTCTCTGGTTCTGGAATAATTTCATGAACGATTTTTCCTGGAATATCATTGAAGGGATAAAAGTTCAGATTGTTCTCGGCAAAGAATTCTTTATCAATGGACATAGTTCTTGCGCTGCCATTAAAGTCACAGACAATTCCGATTGGATTTGCTTTAATCTGCGCTTTAAGATTATCAAAAAATTTGTCCTGCAAAGAAACATTTGTAAGTGAAGAAATTACATTTTTTGAGAAGGTTTTGTATATTTCAAGTGCTTCTTTTTTAGTTGAAATTGATTCTGAATATACCCATTCAAGATCACTCTGACTTCTTACCGAGATAAGGCGACTTACATTCTGAAGGGCAAATTCATCTGAACACTTAGCTTTGAATTCTTCAACTAGAAGAGCGTTTTCCTTTCCGTTCAATACGCCGCCGTCATTGAGACCAAACTTGATTCCGTTGTGACCGATAGGGTTGTGGCTGGCAGAGATATAGATGAAGCCATCAAAAAGCTTTGAGTAGGCCATGATTTCTGGAGCTGCAGTTACACCTACATAACGTACTACAACTTTCTCTTTTAATAACAGACGGATCATGGCATTTGCAATTTCTGGTCCTGTAGGGCGGGTGTCTATTCCAAGAACTATTGTTGGAGTTCTTTTGCCTGTACGCTTTTTTACATAGTCAGAGAAAACAAGTGCTGATAAAACACTAATACAGGTATTTTCCATACCGATTTCAGTTGTTGTATCTGTTTCCTCTCCTGAAACTGCAAAAACTTTACGCCAGCCTGAAGCTGAAAGAATCATATTTGGATTTAATATTTTCATTCTTTATAACACCATATATTTAATAGTTTTAGTAAACTGTAAGATTAAATACGCGGGACTGCTCTTTTCCAGAGAAGTCTGTAACAATAATCGAAATTGTATCCTTTCCGTTTGGAAGATAAAGTTCTCCCATAAGAATTAAATCATTATTAGGATAAAGCTCATTGTGGGAATAAAGGTTTCGGCCTTGAACAGCCAGTTCTGAATCTAATTCTTTGATAGTATCATAATTTATGATTTCTGACTCAGAACCGTTTACAAAAACTGTTGTTTTGTAAGGAACTGCTTTTGATTGTCGGTTTTTGTAAATTTTGTATACACCGGATGGAATATTTTTCTGAGTTTCAAGGTCGTAAACTTTGCCAAATTTGTTAATAAGTGAAATTCCAGTAACGTTAAGGCTATCTTTCTGGGGAATACGAGGCATGAGAATCAATGGATTTATATAGTTTTTATTTTTGGTATCTATAATTTGAAATTCAAGATAGGAATCAGATTCCTGCCAGGCAGAATTACCTGTTGGTGCAAGCGTTGTTCCTGTGGCAACTCTAGGAGCTTCGTAAAGTGTATTGTTGAATTCGTCGGTATCAAGATTTCCGTATACTGTTACAAGGGAATCTTCGTGGTTTACGACAACGCAGGTTCCAAGGGATGATTCAAACCAGTTAAAGCCATCTTCGTGTTCAGTAATGATGATGCCGATTTCACCATCATCAGTTGCTCTTGCTACTTCAGATTCCCCGAAAATTAGGGAATGGCAGATTGTGTTTACTCTTTTCTGACCGAAGAAAGTATGGAACTTTTCAGAATCAACGCTTGCCTGAGGCCAGTCATATGCGAAAACTGGTATGATAACCAGAGATAGTAAAACTGCAATTGAAATTACTATAAATAATGTTTTCTTTGCTTTCATTTTCTGTACCTCCGGTTATTCCTTAGAAATCACTAATTTCGAGATTTTGGAATCTTTTCCGATAAAAAGGGAATTTTCATCAGTAAGAATAAAAGCTGATTCTGCTTCAAATGAGAAACTGCTTGTTTTATGAGATTTTTTTTCAAGAATTGTTATTGTGTAAATATTATGTGATCTTTCCCTTTTTTTAGACAGAATATACACACTTTCTGCTACAGGAGATTCCTGAATGTTAAGAATTGTTCCTGGTATATCGATGTGGGAATATCTGGATTTTTCTATATTAACGATACCAACACCGGTTGCATCATTATAGTAAACGTTGGATTCGTCATTAGAAAAATAAACAAGGGTCTGGTGAACGATGCTTTTCTTAAGATATCGGTGATATACAATTTTTGCATGGTTTGCTTCATTTTTGTATAGTACAAAACGCTGGTTGTTTTGTCCTGAAACACATGCAAAATAATTACCTTCAGGGCTGACATTTGCACCTAAGATAACTTCAGTATCGCTACCCCCTGGAGTCAAAGTGTATTGTTCTACCATGTTTTTATCGAAGGTACAGAGTGTTCCGTCGGCATATCCTGCAATTGTAAGGTTTTTACCAGAATTGAAAGCTGTTATAGGACTTGTATGAAAGTGGCGGGTAAGTGAATTTCCGGCTAAATCCACATAGTCAAATCCTGAACCGCCTGGAAGCATTACGAAAATTTTGTCTCCTGCAACGTAAGGAAAGCCACCACGGGAAATGGTTGCACAAACTTCACCTTGTGTATTGTAAACATCGAATTCTGTTGAAGTTTTAGAATATGGAATCATGTAGGAAGATGAAATTGTTGTTTTATAGTCAAAATTTTTTATAAATGCGATTTTTCCATCGTGAGTAAAATAGCCGGCATTCTGTCCTAATCTGAATGGAAGAACATTGAGGCTTGATGTGGAAGTTGTACTTTGTTCAGTTATATCAAAAGTCCACTCTGGAGTGAGCTGTAACTCTGTGGAAAGTGGTGTAAAAGCTAGAATTATATATAAAACCAGCAAAACTATTAGAAGGATTGAGAGCTTACTTTTCTTATTTTTCATAGAAAATATGATATATTTATAGTAAGTAACTGTCAATAAAGATTATTGAACTTTGTGCCGATAATGGAATGGGATATTTTAAACATTTTAATATTCCGAGAAAATAAGGATTTATGTCCTATGCAAGGGAATTTTTTATGAAACAGAGAACAATTCAGAACAAAATCAGGCTTTACAGTATCTCAATTATGGCTGTAGTATTGCTTTTGACAGCTGTTATGACTGCTTTGTACAGTCGTTCTTCCAACCGTAAGAGAGTTTTTTCTGAGCTGGAACAGATTGCTTATCAGAAAAATCTCGAATTTCAGGCTAATTTGAACAGTCAGATTATTTTAGCCCTTCAGATGGCAAAATCTCCAGTGGTAATAGATTACTTCCTTGATCCTGAAGACGAAAATCTGGCTGAACAGGCAAAAAAAGAAATTGCCGCTTATCAGGAATCATTCTTAGGCCGTACATCTTTCTGGATCAGTTCAAAGGATTTAAAATTTTACTCAGATTTAAGATATTCCTATACACTAAATCCAGATAATCCAGATGACTACTGGTACAATATGACAATGAAAGAAACTGAAGTCTATAACTTCAATATTAACTATAACAAAGAGCTTGGAAAAACACTTTTATGGCTTAATGTTATCGTAAGAGATGTTAAGGACAATCCTATCGGCATAGTTGGAACAGGAATTCCTCTGTCAGGATTTATAAATGATATGTATAGAAATCTTCCTGATGGAATCCAGATGTACCTTTACAATAACTCCCTTGAAGTAACTGGTGCCAGAGATCAGTCTGTTATTGCGGAAAAGGCACCAGTTATGAAATTCCTTCCATCTCTCAAGGCAGAAGAAGCTTTGACAGACAAGCTGGTTCATCTGTCAAGACAAGGGGAATTTGTAATAAATCCTATAAAGGTAATCGGATGGAATCTTGTACTTTATGTTCCTGAAAGAGTTGGAGATTATTTTTCATTTGAAATTTTCATAGTTGGAATTATTCTTGATGCTGTTTCTTTGTGTATTATATTTATTTTCACTGTAATTCTGTACAAATTAATGGGGCAGACAGTAAAACACCTTGATACAACTAAACTTAAGGCGAATGACCAGGTTGAGCTGATGGATCAGGTAAATGCAACTATAAATGAAAATGTAGACTACCTTGAGCAGTTTGGGCAGTTAATAGACCATCAGATTAATCAGATTGCAACCTCTGTTGATAATACCACAGAATTGATGAATGACCTGGAAGCAATGAATGTTTTACGAAAAGATTCTATCGAAAGCACAAATGATCTTGCAGAAAGCTCTCAGATAGGAACATCTCATATTGCCCATATCACATCAAAAATTGAAGAAATGAATGAATGTACCAATAGACTTACTTCAGCTAACAATCTGATTGCAAGTATTACTTCAAAAACAAATCTTCTTGCCATGAATGCATCAATTGAAGCAAGCCATGCAGGTGAACAGGGTAAAGGATTTGCAGTTGTAGCTAAGGAAATTCGTGCTCTTGCAGAAAAAAGCCGAGCTCAGCAGCAGGATGTAAGTCGGGCAATTGCAGATATTAATTCGATGGTAAAGGATATGGTTCAGTATTCTGAAACCGCAAAAGAATCTTTTGACCAGATTGTAGCAAATACAGAAAGAGTTCAGAATAACTTCCAGAATATGTCCAATAAGCTTGAAAGCGAGGCATCACTTGTTCAGACAATTTCTGCAAACCTTCAGAATGTTTCAAGTTCAAACCAGAAGATTAACTTGAATTTTGCAGAAATGAAACAATCTAACAAAATGGTAAGTAATGAAATTTCTAAAGCGGTTGTAAGTTCTGATGAATTACTTGTAATTACTGATGAACTTTTGACAACAATACGAGGTGAAGAAACAAGCCAGAAGTTGTAAAAAATGGCACAAAATAGAAAAAATAATATACAAAATGCACTATATGTGATAAAGTTTAGAGGTCTACGGGGCAGTGTGACTGACCCTGAGATTCTCTGGAGAGTCTCTATATAGTGTAGAGCGCCGAAGGGTTAAAGCTATTCGAGCTGATATCTCAGGCAAAGCGGACAGAGTAAAAAGTGTTCGTTTTATACTTTTCAGAGAGCTGATTCATTTTGAATTGGCTCTTATTTTTTATCTAAAGGATCTACCATAATGTTTGATAAAATCCTTAACCGTATTGATGATATTGTTTGGGGGATCCCAACAATCATCCTTATCCTTGCAACAGGTATTCTGTTGACAATTCGTTTACGTGGAGTTCAGTTTACAAAACTAGGACTTGGTATTAAATCTCTTTTCAAAAGATCTGAAGGTGGAAAAGGTGAACTGTCTCCATTCCAGGCACTTTGTACAGCTCTTTCTGCTACAATCGGTACAGGTAACATTGTCGGTGTTGCAACTGCTATTGCTGCCGGTGGTCCTGGTGCCTTGTTCTGGATGTGGTTTGCCGCTCTCTTGGGAACAGCAACAAAATATACAGAATGTATGTTAGCTGTAAAATATCGTGAACATGCTGATGACGGTCACGTTCTTGGTGGTCCTTTCTATACAATTGAAAAAGGTATGAAAGAAATTACAGGCTTCTCATGGAAGTGGCTTGCAATTCTCTTTGCTGTTTTCGGTGTTCTTGCTGGTCTTCTTGGTATTGGTACTATGACACAGATTAACGGTATTACCTCTGCTGTTAACAATGCTTTTGATCCTGAAAATGCTAATATTGCTTTCACATTGTTCGGAAATAGTTATTCATGGGCAACAGTAATTTCAGGTGCAATTGTTACACTTGCTGTAGCTCTTGTAGTAATCGGTGGCCTTAAAAGAATTTCAAAGGTAGCAGAAAAAGTTGTTCCAACAATGGCTGTTATCTATGTATTCCTCGGACTTTCAGTTTTAATCATGAATGCAACACATATTCCTCAGGCTTTCAGTGTTATTTTCAGAAATGCATTTGGATGGCAGGCAATTGCCGGTGGTGCTGCAGGTTGGGTATTTAAGCAGATTACTGATTCAATGCAGAAAGGTATTGCCCGCGGTATCTTCTCTAATGAAGCAGGTCTTGGTTCTGCTCCTATTGCTGCATCTGCTGCAAAAGTTGATGAACCTGTTGAACAGGGTGTTGTATCAATGCTGGGTACATTCATCGATACAATCATCGTTTGTACAATGACTGGTCTTGCAATTGTAATTGCCTTCTACACAGGTCCTGAAGCAATTGGTGATCAAGGTTTGAAGGGCGTTGCACTTACAGCTGCTGCTTTTAACAAAGTTCTTGGTGGTGACGGACAATCTGTTCAGTTCCTGTTAATGCTTTGTCTCGTATTCTTTGCATTCACAACTATTCTTGGTTGGGATTACTACTCAGAAAAATGTCTTGAATACTTAACAAACGGAAACATGGTTATAGTAATGATTTTCCGCTGGGTATATATTCTTGCTGTATTGATTGGACCTTACTTCACTGTAAATGCAGTATTTACAATTGCTGATATTACAAACGGTTTGATGGCAATTCCTAACTGTATTTCTCTTATTGTTCTTTCAGGTGTTGCTGCTAAAGAAACAAAATCTTATTTTGACAAAAAAAAAGCTCAGTTAAAATAGTTTAATTTCTTGCTTGATAAAGGGGCATAAGGATTTTACCTTGTGCTCCTTTTTTTTAGTTTAAAATTAATTTCCTTGAATTTTACAAATTATCTTCGTATATTATACCAATATGAGTAAGAAAAACGATTCAAATCCAGAAATTGAAGTGGTTATTACCGATTCTGACGGAAATACAAAAAAAACAAAAATTGATTCAAATACAATTTTACCTGTAGAGCAGATTTTACCTAATAAATTAAATATTATTCCAATTCAGGGCCGTCCTATATTCCCTGGAGTGTTTACTCCTTTAATGGTTTCTTCTGCAGAAGATGTAAAGGTCGTGGAAGCCGCCTATGAAGGAGATGGCTTTCTTGGAATAATTATGTGTAAAAAAGATTCTGAGAGTTCTTCAATTACAGATTTATATGAAATAGGAACTGCTGCCAGAATTATCAAAAAGATTAACCTTCCTGATGGTGGAATCAATATCTTCATTTCTACTATCAAGAGATTCAAGATAAGAAAAGCTTTAAGCAAAGCAAATCCAATGTTTGCTACTGTTGATTACCTTGATGATGAAGAAGATTCCACATTTGAAGTAAAGGCACTTACACGTGCAATTGTCAGTGAAATGAAAGAAATCTCTGACAACAATCCTATGTTCTCAGAAGAAATGCGCCTTAACATGGTGAATATCGATCACCCTGGAAAAATCGCAGATTTCATTGCATCAATTCTCAACATTGAAAAAGAAGACCAGCAGCGTATTCTTGAAACAATCAATGTGCGCCGCCGTCTTGAACAGGTTCTTGTATTCATCAAAAAGGAACAGGAACTTCTTCGCATTCAGAAAAAAATTCAGCATGAATTGAATGAAAAAATCGAAAAGAATCAGCGTGAATATTTCCTTCGAGAAGAACTTAAATCAATTCAGGAAGAACTTGGAACTGATTCAAACGGAAACTTAAGCGACTATCAGAAGTTCAAGGAAAAAATCGAAAAACTTGGATTTACTGGTGAAGTCAAAGAAGCTGTTGATTCTGAACTTCAGAAATTCAATTTAATTGATCCAAATTCCGCAGAATACATCGGAACAAGAAACTTTCTTGAACTTGTATGCAATCTTCCATGGCAGGATAATGCTGTTGAAGATTACAATCTTTCGAATGCATCGAAGGTTCTTGAAGATGATCATTACGGACTTGATGACGTTAAAAAACGCATCATGGAATATCTTTCTGTCAGAAAGCTTAAGAAGGATAATAAAGGTTCTATCATTCTTTTAGTGGGACCTCCTGGAGTAGGAAAGACAAGTATCGGTAAGTCAATTGCTAAAGCAATGAATAAGCCTTTCTACCGCTTTTCTGTAGGTGGAATGCGTGATGAAGCAGAAATCAAAGGTCATAGAAGAACTTATATCGGTGCAATGCCTGGAAAAATTATTCAGGGCTTAAAGATTACAAAATCCCGTTCTCCGGTTTTCCTTATTGATGAAATTGACAAGATGGGCTCAAGCCACCTGGGCGATCCTGCTTCGGCATTGCTTGAAGTTTTAGATCCTGAGCAGAATATCAACTTTAGGGATAATTATCTTGATCTTCCATTTGATATTTCAAATGTATTCTTTATTCTCACAGCAAATACATTGGATTCAATTCCAGGACCTTTGCTTGACCGTGCTGAAGTAATCCAGCTTTCGGGATATATTGATCAGGAAAAAATGGAAATTGCAAAAAAATACCTGATTCCTAAAAACCTTGAAAAAAATGGTCTCAAAAAAAATCAGGTAAAATTTACAAAAGCAGCACTTTCCCGCATTGCAGAAGAATATGCAAGAGAGGCAGGTGTGCGCAATTTTGAAAAGAACCTTGATAAAATCAACCGAAAAATCGTTACAAAGCTTATGGCTGATGAAAAAACCGACAAAGCACAGACCTTTACAGTTGATGCTTCTGATTTAAATGAATATTTAGGAAAACCTGTATTTGATGAATCAGAAATAAAGCGTGCTTCAAAACCGGGAACAGCCATTGGTCTTGCATGGACCAGCATGGGTGGAGATACACTTCTGCTGGAATCAATTTCCTTCCCGGGAAAAAATGAACTTCAGCTTACAGGGCAGATGGGCGATGTAATGAAGGAATCTGCTCAGATTGCTTTTAACTGGGTAAAAAGCTACTGCGAGGCAAATAACATTAAAAAGCCTGAATGGTTTGAACAGAATGTAATTCACCTTCATATACCTGAAGGGGCAACTCCAAAAGACGGACCAAGTGCTGGTATTACAATGGCAACAACATTCATGTCGCTTCTTACAAATAAGACTATCAAGAAAAATCTTGCTATGACAGGTGAGCTTTCTTTGACAGGTCAGGTATTGCCTATTGGCGGACTTCGTGAAAAGACTGTAGCGGCCCGTCGTAATGGTATTAAGACAATCATTATTCCAAAGGCAAATGTCCGGGATTTGGATGAAATTCCTGAGCACGTAAAGGCGGGAATCAAGTTCATGCCGGTAAGTGATGTAAAGGAAGTAATTGATTTTGTCTTTTAAGTAAATATTGTAAGTTTATTATTGAAGGAATTTGAAAAAGAGGAAGGTTTTTGTAAGCTTTCCTCTTTTTTTTATCTTTGCAAATGATGCATTATATTGCGGTTTAATGCTTTTTTCTGTATTATCTTCAATTATGGGTAAAGAAATTAGAGCTGTAGTTTTTGATATGGACGGAGTTTTGCTTGATTCTGAGACAATTTGTGACAGAATCTGGAGACGACTGGCAGATGAGATGAAGCTTTCTGATATTGAAGATGCTATTGTTGAAAACCGTGGATGTAATACAGATTTAATGGCAAAACAGCTTATTGCCCGTTATGGCAAGGATTTTGACCAGCCAAAATTTTTTGAAGATTTCAGAAAGTATTTTTATGAAGTTGAAAATACAACAGGAATTCCTTTGATGGCTGAGGTTGTAGAAACCCTTGATTATCTAAAATCCAGAAATTATCGTCTTGCACTGGCAACAAGCACCCGTCGTTCTACCGCTGAACGTCAGCTTAAGGCTGTAAAAATTTTAGATTATTTTGAAGTTACCACTTTTGGTGATGAAATCAGGAATTCAAAGCCTGCACCTGATATTTATCTGAAAGCAGCTTCAGAGCTTGGTGTAGATCCTTCAGAATGTGTTGCAGTTGAAGACAGCTTTAATGGAATCAGAAGCTGCTATGCTGCAGGGTACAAACCGGTGATGGTTCCTGACAGAATTCAGCCTGATGAAGAAATGGAAAAATTGTGCTGGAAAATCGGAAAACCAATTTCGGTTCTTCGGAAATTCCTTTAAATATGAATTAGATTATAGAAAATAATTGGGAGTAAAAATGAGAAACTTACTTAAAAAAATTGTAATTTTATTTTCTGTTTTTGTTGTTGCTTCAGGTGTGGTATTTGCAGATGCAGGTGCTTCTCAGAAAATTAAAATCTGGAAAGGCGTAAATGTAAAAGGAGCTGGAATCAGTTATATAGTTCCTTACTTTGCAGAAAAAGATGGAACTGCAAAACCTGCAGTTATTGTTTGCCCGGGTGGAAGTTATCATCATCTTGGAATGGGACATGAAGGTCACAAGGTAGCTCAGTGGTTCCAGTCTCAGGGAATTAACGCATTCGTATTAAGATATCGTGTTTCAGGTGATGGTTTTAACCATCCTGCAATGCTTGAAGATATTCAGCGTTCTATTCAGATTGTACGTGAAAATGCAGGTGAGTGGAATATTGATGTGAACAAGGTAGGAGCAATCGGATTTTCTGCAGGCGGACATCTTGTTGTAATGGCAGGTGCATTCGGAGATTCTGTAAATGAACTTGAAAAGCTTGGAATCAAAACAAAGGTAAATCTTAAGCCTGATTTTGTAATGCCGATTTATCCTGTTGTTACAATGGAATATGATATTGGACACGCCTGGTCTCGTAAAAGTCTTATTGGAAAAAATCCAAGCCAGGAATTGATTGATCGTTTTTCAATGGAAAAACAGATAACTTCAAAGATGTGTCCTGTTTTCCTTTTGTGTAATAAAGATGACCGTACAGTAATTTATGAAAATTCAGTAAGACTCAATCGTGCCCTTGAAAATGCTGGTATTCAGCATGTTTTCATTTTGAATGAAAAAGGTGATCACGGCTTTGGTATGGGAAACAATAAATTTGTTCAGGAAACACACTGGAATGATGAATGGCTTTTGCCATGGTTAAAAGAAATCAAAGTTATTAAATAATTATATATAAAAGTAGAGGCATAATAAAATGACTGGACTTCCTAATACTGAAATTATTCTTCAGATTCTTCTTTCAGTAGGTGTTATTTTGTTCGCTGCAAAGTATCTTGGTGTACTTGCAAGAAAAATTGGTATTCCTGAAGTTGCAGGAATGATTGTTGCAGGTCTTCTTCTCCGCTTTATTCCATGGTTTCACAATTATGGTGGTGAAGAACCAAATCAGATTTATGCAAGTGCAAATCAGTTTATTTCGTATATGTCTGAAATTGGTGTAATTCTTATCATGTTCTCTGCAGGACTTGGAACAAACCTTAAGTCGTTGATTAAATCAGGGGTTAAATCAACAGTAATTGCTGCATGTGGTGTAATTGTTCCTCTTGTGATGGGAACAATTATGTCTTTCTTCTTCTTTGGATTTGATGGATTTGGTACACAGAACTTTTTCAAATGCATGTTCATCGGAACAATACTTACAGCAACTTCTGTAAGTATAACAGTTGCAGTTTTGAAGGAATTTGGAAAGATTAAAAGTGATATCGGTCAGACAATTATCAGTGCAGCAATTATTGATGATGTATTTGGTATTATTGTCTTAACAATTGTTTTGGGCGTAAGTTCAGGAAAGGGTGGATATCTTATGATTATTCTTAAGACTTTGCTGTTCTTTGTCTGTGCTCTGGTTGTTGGATTTCTCGTTTATAAACTTTTTAACTGGTATGATAAACGCCATCCTCATTCCCACAGAATTCCTATTTACGCACTTGGTGTTGCACTTGTGTTTGCTTTCTGTGCTGAAAAATTCTTTGGAATTGCAGATATTACTGGTGCCTATATTGCGGGTATTGTTCTCTGTAATATCAGTGATGCTTCTTACATGGAATCAAAAATTGATATCAATGCGTACATGCTTTTTAGCCCTGTATTTTTTTCAGGAATCGGATTAAAGACAGATCTTTCTGGAATGAGTCTTGATCTTCTCTGGTTTGCAATTGCTTTTGTAATTGTAGGCTGCCTTTCTAAGATTATCGGTTGTGGTGGAATTTCGAAGGTCCTTGGTTTTAACTGGAAAGAAAGTTATCAGGTTGGACTTGGAATGATGGTTCGTGGAGAAGTTGCACTTATCGTAGCAACAAAAGGACTTTCGTCAGGATTGATTGAACCTAAATATTTTACTGCAGTAATTCTTTTGATTATAACTTCTTCTATGCTAGTTCCAATTTTGCTTAAAAGGGCATTTACAGAAAAGAAGGCACCTGATCTGCAAGTTGAACAGTAATTGTATTTTTACTATAATATTTAGAAAAAAATTGATTATAATTTTAAGAGGTATATAAATGTCAGACGAAGTTAGAGTTCGCTATGCACCATCTCCTACAGGTATGCAGCACATCGGTGGTGTAAGAACTGCTCTTTTTAATTATCTTTATGCTCGTTCAAAGGGCGGAAAATTTATTCTCCGTCTTGAAGACACAGACCGCACACGCTATGACGAAAAATATGTTCAGAACCTTTATGACACAATGGCATGGCTTGGAATCGACTGGGATGAAGGCGGTGAAAAGGGTGGTGAATACGGTCCTTACGTACAGAGTGAACGCTTTGAACTTTATAAAAAATATGCAATGAAACTTATTGAAAACGGTGAAGCTTACTACTGTTTCTGTGATGCAGAACGCCTTGACCGTATTCGTAAAATTCAGACTGAAAACAAAATGGCTCCAGGCTATGACAGAAACTGCCGTCACCTTACTCCAGAAGAAGTAAAGGCAAATCTTGATGCCGGAAAACCATATGTAATCCGTCTTAAAGTTCCAATGGAAGGAACAACAAAATTTTCTGACCATATTTTAGGCGACATCGAATGGAAAAACGAAGATATTTCTCCAGACCCAGTTCTCCTTAAGTCAGACGGATTTCCTACATATCACCTAGCAAACATTGTTGACGACCACATGATGAAGATTTCTCATGTAATGCGTGCCCAGGAATGGATTCCTTCTACACCTTTGCACGTTCAGATGTACAAATCATTTGGTTGGGAACATCCAGAGTTCTGCCATCTTCCAATGGTAAACGGTTCAGACGGAAAGAAACTTTCTAAACGTCACGGATCAACATCTCTTAACGAATTCCGTGCCCGCGGATATCTTCCAAAAGCAATTGTAAACTATGTAGCAATGCTTGGCTGTTCATACGTTGAAGGTCAGGAATTTTATACAATGGAAGAACTTGCTAAAAACTTTAAGCTTGAACACCTTAACAAGGCTCCAGCTGTATTTGACTACAAAAAGCTTGAATACTACAACGGTAACTATATCCGTCAGATGAGTGCTGAAGAACTTTATAAATGGACACTTCCATTCATTACTGGCACTGGGGATGCAACTCTTGAAATCAATCCGGAAAATCCTCAGCCAAAACCAAATGTAGGACCAGAATTTTCAGGTGTCGCACTTGGAGAAGACGGAAGACCTTACTGCGTTGATAAGTCAATGAACATGTCTACAGAAGATGTAGAAAAAACACTTTTAGGGCTTATGCCACTTATTCAGGAACGTCTTAAGTTCTTGACTGAAGCTGCAGAAATGGTACACTTCATGTTCACTGAACCAGTTGTTCCACCAGCAGAACAGATTATTCCTAAAAAGATTGACCTTGCAAAGACAAAAGAAGTACTTGAAGATGCAAAAGACTTTGTTGCAAAAGTATTTGATCTTGACCATGAAGCAGCAGAAAACCTTGCAAAAGAAAAAGCAGAAGCTCTTGGAATCAAACTTGGTGATTTTATGATGCCTATCCGTATGGCAGTAACAGGAAGTCGCGTTTCACCTCCATTGATCGGATCAATTCTTGTTCTTGGAAAAGAAAAATCAATTGCAAGAATTGATAAAACACTTGCAGCTTTGAACTAATTAAAAAAACTTTTAAAATTGTATTTTGCGGTTATGATACGAGGTTTTTAATCGTAAATTTCGGCACATCCGGATATCCGGCTGTGTCTTTTTTTGCAAAATTTGTTAATGTATGTTAAAATGGTTAATCCATGAAAAATACAGCGAATGAGTTATTATACAAACATGAATTAAAAATTAACAGAATTGTTTCCATTATCTATGGATTATTGTGTCTGTTTCCTATTCTGATTTACATTATGTCAGTGTTGGGATATTACAATTATCCTATAGTTATGGGAATGGTTGCAATCGGTGCAACCTGGGTTATGGGAATAATTCTTTTTCTCTTAGATCATTTTCATATTGGGACTAAAAACTTTAAATATATAATGGTTACTGCAATACAAATAATTGTTTTTATGTATTCCAGTGACTTTAATATTCAGATTACAGCTCTTTACATGCTGACACCAATGTTTGCACTGCTGTATTTCAATCCGAAAATAACAATTTATTCCTGTGTAATTGCAACACTAAGTATGATAGCAGGAGTCATTGTAACATCTCCAAAAGCAGGTCCAGAACTCTGGCATGTATCGCCAATTCATTATATTTTGACAACAGGCGGTGGACGACTTATTGAAATGATTTTTGCTTCAGGAATTGTTATTAGTGCTTCATCAATAACAAGGTCACTTATGATTTCATTGCAGCAGAATAATGACAAAATTTCTTCCATGCAGTCAGGGCTCGTATATAGTTTTGCGGATATGATTGAAAGCCGTGATGGTACAACAGGAGAACATGTAAAAAGAACTTCTCAGGCTGTATCATATATTACTCAATATATTATGACTCATCCGGAAAAGTGCAGATATAAACTTTCAAAGGCTGATTATGAATTAATTGCGATGGCAGCACCTTTGCATGATATTGGAAAGATGAAAGTCCCTGATGCGATTCTTTCAAAGCCTGGAAAACTTACACCTGAGGAATATGAAATTATTAAGACTCATTCTGAAGAAGGTGCAAAGATTATTGACCGTACTATGAGTCAGATTGAAGATCCTGTTTATATTAATTTTGCTCGTGAGATGGCTTTGTCACATCATGAAAAATGGAATGGAGAAGGTTATCCTCAAAAATTGAAGGGTGAAGAAATTCCTATCTCTGCACGAATTATGGCTGTTGCAGATGTTTTTGATGCTTTGTGTTCTGCCCGCTCGTATAAAAAAGCTTTTACGATGGATGAGGCTTATGATATTTTAAGGGAGAATAGTGGTACACATTTTGAACCTGTTCTTGTAGATGTTATGTTAAATATTCGTGAAGAATTAGAAACAATTTATGGTTGATCAAATGAATAATTCAAACTATACCAAATGGGTTGCCTGCTGGGGGAATGCCACTTCAATTTCTGACAGAGAAATTTCTACATACTCAAAAAATCTTACATTACGATATCCTGTAAGAATGTGTTTTAATGGAAGTAAACTTCGATTTCATTTTTCAAATCTTACAGGAACTGAAAACGTAAAGATTACAAAAGCCTTTGTGGCAGATGTAACAAAAGATGACGGTTCCTATAAACCTGTTTATATCATGCACAATGGTAAGGCAGAAATAATAATCCCTAAGGGTGAAGAAGTAGTCAGCGATGAAGTTGAATTCGAAGTCAGGAAAGGGGCCACATTGACGGTAAGTCTTTACTTTGCAGACTTTACACAGATGTCAGCTGGAACTCTTGTGTCAGGACCACTTTCAAAGGCCCAGTTTGCTTACGGCGATTTTGCAGATTGCAGAATTCTTCCCCGGGATCTTTCAAAATCAACTCAGTGGTTTTACTTTTTGAACACAATCGATGTTCTTACAGAAGAGAAAAATCACGCGTTTGTATGTTATGGAGATTCTATTACTGCCCAAAGCTGGCCTGATTATTTGACACTTCGTCTTGAAGAAGAAAAAATAGATAATGTTTCAATTATCCGTCGTGCCGTCTGTGGAACAAGAATTCTTCGTCAATATGACTGCATTACATATCAGGCATACGGTTTAAAGGGAGAAACAAGATTCCCGGTTGAGATGAATGTTGCAGGAGCTAGTGCTGTTTTGATTCAGCATGGAATTAATGACATAATCCATCCTGTAGGTGAGGAAGTGAATCAGTTCAGACCATGGAGCGATTTACCTAAGGCAGAAGAAATGGCTTGGGGATTTGAAAATCTTTATGTTAAGTATGCAAAAAATCTTGGACTTAAAGTTTATGGCGGGACCTTGCTTCCAATTTATGGATGGAGAACTTACGCTCCCTTCAGGAATGAATTAAGAAATCAATATAATGATTATATACGAAATACAAAGTCAATTGACGGCGTAGTTGATTTTGATAAAGCTTTAAGAAATCAGGAAAAGCCAGAATGTTTTGCAGAGGGATTTGATTCAGGGGATCATCTTCATCCAAGTGAAGCAGCTTACAAAAAAATGGCAGAGGCTGTTAATCTGGAATTTTTGAAATAGAGTACTACTTTAATTTTTTTGAAATATGTGCAATTATATATGGAAGGTTTTCCTTTTAGAATACCTGCCATTTTTTTATACGGAGGTTAAGTATGAAACTTAATCCTGTAATCACAAGCCTCCTTGAGACTGATCTTTACAAATTTTCCATGGGACAGGCAATTTATCATCAGTTCCCGTCATATAAAACACTTTGGACATTCAAGTGCCGTAACGAAGGCTTGCGCTTTACACCAGAAATGGTAGAAGAAATCAAAGAACAGATTAAAAGTTACTGTAACCTTCGTTTTTCTGAAGAGGAACTTGATTATCTTAGAAGTATTGAATGGCTTCACGAAGATTACATCGAACATCTTAGAATCTGGAAACCACGTTACGAAGATTTTGAAATTGGCACAGATTCAGAAAAAGGGCTTTCACTTGAAGTATCAGGAACCTGGCTCAACACTTCAATGTATGAAATTCCCATTCTTGCAATCGTAAACGAAGTATATTTTAGAATGCAGTTTGATTACAAGGAACTTTTTGAACAGTACAAGCGAAAGCTTTCTGAAAAAGTAAACTGGCTCAAAGACGGAACATACAATATCGGTGCCTTCAGTGAATTTGGTCTCCGCCGCCGTTTGAGTGCAGAAGCTCAGAATCTTGCAGTAAAGACTTTGACAGAAACTAACGGTAAATACAAAGATTCCTTCTGTGTAGGAACTTCAAATGTTTATCTTGCAAAAAAATATTGTGTTAAACCTGCCGGCACTATGGCTCACGAATTTGTAATGTGTGTAGGTCAGGGAAATCCTATGTACAATCCTGCATATTCCAATAAATTTGCAATGGACGCCTGGACTAAAGAATATGGTGTATTGAACGGAACTTATCTTACTGACACAATTGGCGAAGATACAGCTCACCGTGATATGGGTTATACATACTCATGTCTCTTTGGCGGTGTAAGGCACGATTCAGGCGATCCATATGAATGGGGTGAACGCTGGATCAAACACTACGAAAAATACTACGATAAATACAAGGACGAACGTGTTAATCCAAAATCAAAGATGCTTTTGTTCAGTGACAGTCTTGATTTTGAAAGAGCATCAAAACTTTATGCTCACTTTAAAGATAGAATTAAGGTTGCATTCGGTATCGGAACTTACATTGCAAATGATACTGATGTAGAAGCACTTAACATTGTAATGAAAGTTACTGAATGCAACGGCCGTCCTGTTGCAAAGCTTTCAAATGCTACAGGTAAGACAATGTGTAAGGATAATGAATACATTGAATACTTAAGAAAGACAATTGAATGGAGATTGAGCCATTCAAGTCATAAATA
>JAHAZA010000067.1 GCA_018385415.1 Treponema sp.
ACTTGTACCTTTTATAGAGTCAAAAACTTCAGAAGAACTAAAAGATATGATTGCTATGGTCGATATCAAGCTTGAAGGCCAAAGCGGCTTTGATGCTGCCGACTATCTTATTGAGCACGGAATTAAATGCCTCATGTATTCGTCATTTTCCAACGTGGGCTTTATTGTGAAAACGATGGAGCACAAAATCAAGGGCTTTATTACAAAAAATGCCGACAGAGTTGAAATCATGGAAGCAATTCATACCGTTTCCCGCGGCGAAACCTACATCCAGAAAGATTTGCTTTCCGATATGATGTACGTAAGCGGAATCCTTGTCACCCTGACCAAAAAAGAGCGGGAGCTTTTAGATTTAATAGCCGAACATCTTCCTAACGAGATAATTGCCGAACGCCTAGGCCTTTCCAAACGCAGTGTCGAAAACTATGTTTCCCGCATCTTCGACAAGTTCAACGTGAAGAACCGCTACGAGCTGGGCCGGTATTTGTGAGGGGAGATGTTATATCTGTCGCAGCCTCTTCTAGGACAGGTGAAGCTGCTCCTTGTGTAATAGAAAGTCCACGATGTTCAGATGTTCAATGCCGTCGTGGCTCAGATCAATTCTGTCTAAAGAAAGCACATATTTTGGAGAAGCGTCTGTAATCTTTTCAAATGCGCCGAATTCTCTTTTAATTGTCTCTTCGCTTGATAGAAGATAAGCAACCTGAATAAAGCACTTTTTCTGCTCCTTAACTGCCACAAAATCAATTTCGCCCTTAAATGTCTTTCCTGTAAAAACGGTGAACCCTTGAATCAAAAGCTCATTGTAGATGATGTTTTCCAGAAAGAAGGTATCTTCGTAATAAATTGTGTTTGTGTTCAGTGTGCGGAGTCCTGTATCGGTGGCGTAAAATTTATCAGCTTTTTCCAGGGCTGTTTTTCCAGCAATGTTGAATTTTTTGCAGGAATGAAGAATGTAGGATTTGTGGAGTTTATCCAGATATGTGTAAATTGTTCTGGCACTGACACTGCTTTTGTTTTTTGCAGAGTAATATGCGGCAATATTTTCTGCCGAAAACTCCTTTCCCGCATTTGACATGATGTAAAGGGAAATGTTCTTAAAGGCTTTTCTGTCAATCTTGCTGGATTTTTTTACAATATCCCGGTTGACGATGTTTGAATAGAGATTGTCTAAAAAACGTTTGATGGAATTCTCTTCCCTAAAGCTGAACCTGAGCGGAAAGCCGCCCCACTTGATGTAATCCTTTATGAAGTCGTCCGGATTGCAAGGGATTTTGTTCAATTCCAGATAATCAACTGATTCCTTAAAGCTGAAAGGAAAAACTTCAAATTCAACAGTCCGCCCGGTCAGAAGGGTTGCCAGTTCCCCGGAAAGCATTGTTGAGTCACTTCCCGTAACAAAAATAGAGCAGTTAAATTTAGCTTTTAAAGATGCAAGAAGTTTTTCAAACTTCTCCAGA
Source organism: Treponema sp. (assembly GCA_018385415.1). Lineage (GTDB taxonomy): Bacteria > Spirochaetota > Spirochaetia > Treponematales > Treponemataceae > Treponema_D. Next base: position 1,461 of record JAHAZA010000067.1, read on the forward strand.
TGCTGGATTTCGTCCAGAAAAATGTAATATTTTTGATCATCAACGATGCGGCTTTTGATTTCATCATGCATGTCTTTTATGCTGGTGATGAAGGAGTAATCCAAATCTTCAAGGTTTATGCTGATTATATGAGAGCCGGAAACGCCTTTTGAGAGAAGCTCATCTTTTACCGTTTCCATCAAGACAGACTTTCCCGAACGTCTTATTCCCGTTATGACTTTAATCAAATCAACATCATAATAAGGGCGGAGAAGTTTTAGATAATCTTCGCGAATAAGCTGCATTTTATTTTCAAGAACTCCCTAAAAATTAAAATATCTGCAAATATAAGCACCTTTACTTGCAAAATATTACATCAATCTACATTTTTCTGCAAGTATAGTGCTCTTTATTTTTAAAAATCTTACTTTTTACAGCTAAGCGAATTTCCCTTCTTCCCCAGCCAGTACACACCCCATGCGGCAAAGGTGCAGATAAATCGGTCGGCAATGTTTACCGGAATGCGGACGGCAATCTGCAGGAGGAGCTTTGAATGGAATTTGTTATCCCATAAGAAGGTAAGAAAATCTGTCTGGCTGCTGGCGGCCTTGTAGGCTTCCACATAGCTTAAGATGTAGCCGATGATTCCGCCCGAAATGCTCATTACCAGGCAGAGGGCAAGGCTCAGAATAATCAGTTTTATAAAAAGTGCCAGGCTTGAGTCTGTTTTTTTAATAAACCATATTTTAAAATATCCGGCAGTAAGAGCTGCAAGAAAATGGCAGATTACAAACCAGTGGCCCAGCTCTAAAGTTCTGTTTAAGCAAAAATCAATCAGATGATAGAAAAAGCCTGCAAGAACTCCCCACCAGGGGCCGGCAAGAAAACTCAGTGCCATAATAAAAATTGTGTCACAAAAAAGCGGCAGATGGTTTACCCAGGCTACAAAATCACAGATGATATAATCTAAAAATCCGCAGAGAATGCTGAGGATAAAAAATAAAACTCTCTTCCTATTTGAAAAATCAAATGGAAAACTCATACTTTATTATATCATTTATATAGAAGAATGTGCTATATTTTTAGTGATGAAAAAACATATCTTCTTTATTTTATTTGCTTTATTCTCTTTTTCGGCTTTTGCTCATAAGGCCCAGAAACAGACAGAAAAACTTATGCCCGAAGCTCTTACCCAAAAATGGCTGGAATGGGAAGCGGCAGGGGAGGAGGATGCCCAGAGCAGGCTTGAAGAACTTGCGATTGAAATAAAGAAGGCCCAGCCCTCTGATACTGTAATTTATTATTTTCCGGAAGCAAAGGTTATTTACGAAAATCTGCTTAGCGGAGTCATAAGTGGTGATAAGCAGAAAATTGCAGAAAATGTCTGCCGCTGGGAAGTTCTTCAGAAAAATCTTGTAAGCTTTCAGCTTGAGCAGGTTTATTATTCCTACAGGATTTTGATTCTGGTAATTATTCTGGTGCTTGGTATGTCCCTTGTCTTTTTAATGCTCTATCTTGTAACTTACAGGCGCCGAAAGGAAAATCTTATCTATACTGCCCAGGTGATTAAAACTCAGGAAGCCGAGCGGGAGCGTATTTCCAATGAACTTCACGATACTGTTTGCCAGGATTTGAGGGTACTACAGTTCCAGCTTAAAGATGAAGAATCAGTAAATCTCTGTAAGAAGATTGCAGTCGATGTCCGTAACTCTTGCTATGCCCTAACTCCCACAGACTTGAACGAAGGTCTTTTTGAAGCCCTTTTTTCCCTGTGTGAAGTCTTAAAAAAGCAGAGCGGTCTTGAAATTATTCTTTGCATTCAGGATGAAGTAAAAAACAATCAGAACTTTAAGAATTTTCCAAAAGAAAAGAATCTGAATATTTACCGCATTGTGCAGGAAATCCTTTCAAATGCCATAAATCATTCCGGTGCCGAAAAAATAAGTCTGCTGGTCAGAACCTTTGATGAAAAGAATTTCAAAATTATAATTTCAGACGGCGGAAAAGGCTTCAACTTAAAAAGCACCCTCAAGATGAAAAATCACTTCGGCCTTAAAAATATCCAGACCCGTGTCAAAACCCTGGGCGGTCAGGTAAACTTCTTTACTGAAGAAGGCGAAGGCACACAGGTTTCGGTTACTGTGCCCTATTAAAAGTGGCGTTAGCCTTCTCGTATTTCTCTTTTCTCGGAAGGTATATTTATTTGCGACACTGCTTTGCAATCTGTCTTGAAGAATATATTCCTGTCATGTAGCAGTAAATAATTAGGGCTGCCCCATACTTTTGGGACAGCCCCTTTTTATAAATTAGTGCTGCTGAACTTTTTCTTTTTCTTTCTTGATTTTCTGGTCAAGAACATCCATTACTTTGTTCAAAGCAGCTCCAAAGTCGAAGTCTTCAGCTTTTACATTTGCCTGAACTCCCCAACGGAAGTTAGCAACGATATCAAAGCTGTATTCTTTTTCGTGTTTTACACGAACAATTAAGTCTATGATATGTTCTTCTGCATATGAAACACGCTGAAGCTTCTTTTCAATCATTTCTGACTGTTTTTCATCAAAATTGAATCCTACTGCAGTTATTGTCTTTGTCATAATTTTCACCTCTCGATGTTGCCGCAAGGCAGTATTAGTAAGTCATACAACCTACACTATTAATAGTAGCATCGAAAAGGGTAAAAGACAAATTTTATTTTAACAATGGAAAAATTAAAGCAAACAATACATTGATTATCTGTCATAACTTGATTTTACACCAATCTGGCTCCGATATTTTGCAATTGTACGGCGGGCAACTTTTATACCACGTTCTGCAAGCATGTCGCTTAATTTCTGGTCTGAAAGTTTTTTTGCTTCCGGAGGCTGGGCATCAAGAATCTGTTTGATCTCAAAAATAATTTTATCTTTTGAAATTTCTGAAGCAGCTTCATGTGAGGAATTTTTACCACCTTCACTTTGCAAAACAGCCGTCATAGCATCTTCTGATTCTGTACAGTTTCTGGAATCAGAAGATGTTCCTTGAGAAATTCCACCTACAAAGAAATACTTAAAAGGAAAAAGTCCCCACTCACACTGAAGGTATTTACTGTTGGCCATTCTAGAAACTGTAGTTTCGTGAACGCCTAAAAGCTCTGCAACATCTTTCTGCCTTAGGGTATTAAGATGCCCCGGACCGTACTCAAAAAATTCCAGTTGGGCATGAACAATTGCAAGAGCTGCATTGAATACAGAATCTTCACGGTAAAGAAGGCTTTCAATAAAACTTTTTGCTTCCTGAAAAGATTTTTCAAGGCCCTCCTTTTGTTCCTGGCTGATGCCTTTCATATTCATCATCTCAATATATTCAGAAGACATTGTCACTTCAGGAATTATTCCCTTTTCACTGTGAACTACAAAACTATGAGAATTTTCGTCAGATCCTATAACAATATCATTTTCAAATTCCAGTTCTTTTTTTATACGAGGAATTTTCGTAACCCTTATATCCGGTATTACAAAAGAATTTTCACTTGCCGAATATTCCCCTGCAGGATGAGGATTAAGGCTTTGAATAAAGCTTATGGTATCCTGAATATCTTCTTCGTCAATTTCTTCTATAAAAGAATAGTCAACGTTATTAAATGCCTTCTCACTCTCAGTCTTTGCAAAATCCTTCAGCTTTTTCAGAACCTTTGCATTAACAGGCGGATCAAGAAAATCAAGATGTCCGTTAAGAATAAAAAGAGTTGTATCTGAAGCACCTTTAACATTTTTTGCCTGAACTAAAAGGCTTTCTTCAATGTTCTGACAGCAGCAGCCGCAAGGATCAAGATTCTGAATAATATTGAGACAGGCAGAAAGATCTTCATCTGTATCTGTTTCATAATTCAAAAATGATACAGGCGCCAGAATGTGAAAACCATTCTTATCAAGATTGTAAATAAGTTTTTCACCAAGCACTTTCTGGTTTTCGGGAATATTAAGCATATCAAACTGACTTTTCAAATGATCGCTTAATGTTTCTGTATTGTCCGGACTATTTTCAAGAATGTCCTGAAATGCATTGGCTTTTTCAAGCCCTAAAGCAGAAACTGTTCTTACTGTTGTATATTCGTTAAGCTCAGCCGATGGTTTAGGATCAGAATAATCCCAGTCTTCCATTGAATCATCGGTAATTTCAAGCGCCGGATTCTTTTCTACTTCATTGTATATTTCTTTTCTAAGATCCATTGAATTCATCGAAAGATACTTCAACGCCTGAATCTGCATCTGTCCAAGCTTTTGAAGCTGTTTTTGAGAAATCCGTTGTGTCTGAGAAAAGTTCAGAGCCATAAATAAACTATAGCACAAAAAATCGCTTGCTTGTATACTTGATTTATGAAAAATTTCAAGTCTTACGGAATTTCAATTCCTGAAATTCTTTTACCTAAAAATATTGATACGGCAACCTGGTCAGTTGTAGCCTGCGACCAGTTTACACAGGACAGAGACTACTGGCAGAATGTTGAAAAAACTGCGGAAGGTAAAAATTCCACACTCAACATCATTTTACCAGAAGTTTATCTTAACGATGCAGACAAACCTCAGCGCATTGAAAAAATCAAAGCCACAATGAAAGAATATATTGCCAGTGGCGTATTCAATAATGCTGAAAAAGAATTCATTTACATAGAAAGAACTACAGCATATGGCCGTGTACGCCACGGATTGATGGCAGCAATCGATCTTGATACATATGAATGGAAGCCTTTTTCGAAAGCTCTCATCCGTGCAACAGAAGCCACAATCATCGAACGCATTCCACCTAGAATGGAAATCCGCCGTGGCGCACCAATCGAAAGCCCTCACATAATGCTTTTAGTAAACGACCCTGACCACCTCTTAGTCGAAGGAACCGGGGACGCAGTAAAAAAAGCCGGCGTAAAACCATGCTACGACGGAAAACTCATGCAGAACTCAGGCTCAATTACAGGATGGCCTGTAGCTTCTGATGAACTTCTGAACAACGTGGAAGATGCCTTGTCAAAAATTGCAAAGGCAAATACAAAAGCTGACGGAAGCGTTTTCATGTTCGCTGTAGGCGATGGAAACCATTCCCTTGCCACTGCAAAAGCTATCTGGGATGAAGTTAAGCTTAACAATGGCGGAAAAAAACTTGAGGATGGAACTGTTACAATTCCTGAAGGTTTTGAAAACCACAACGCCCGCTACGCTTTGATTGAAATCGTAAATATTTTCGATACAGGCCTTACTTTTGAACCAATCCACCGCGTATTGTTCAAGCTGGAAAGCGCAAAGGTAATCAACGCCGTAAAGGCTTCTCTTGGTGGTTCTGTAAAGGAATGTTCGTCTAAAGAGGAACTTTCGGCTGCAGTTAAAAATTCCGCTGCAAGCTTTGGCTTTGTATTCCTTGAAAACGGAACACAGAAATATGTTCTTCTTGAAACTCCGGTAAAAGAACTTGCAGTAGCCCGCATTCAGCCTGTAATCGATGAATACTTGAAAGAAGTAAATGCTTGCAAGGAACAGATTGACTACATTCACGGAACTGAAGAAGTGTTCAGGCTTGGGGCAAAAGAAGATACTCTTTCGATTCTTCTTCCTCCAGTTGCAAAAGACAGTTTCTTTGCAACAATTGACGGTCGTGGTCCACTTCCACGAAAGTCATTCTCAATGGGCGAAGCAGACGAAAAACGTTTCTACCTTGAATGCAGAAAACTGTTTGACTAGGAAATTCCGGACATACAGAAATATTGGAAATATAAGAAAATTTGTATTAAACAATTTTTCTGTTATTGTCATTTAACGATATTTGTTTTATATTATTGTAAACAAAGTAATTCTATTTCAATGAGGTATAGATTATGATTCAGAAAGAAGAATGGAACGGTTTTGAAGGCCGCTTGTGGAAGGAAGAAGTAAACGTACGTGACTTCATCCAGAATAACTACACACCTTATGATGGTGACGAAAAATTCCTTGCAGGTCCTACAGCTGCAACACAGAAATTGTTCGATGAACTTCAGAGACTTCAGAAAGAAGAACACAACAAGGTAAGTGTTGGTAAAGACGGTGTTAAGAGAACTGGTGTCCTTGATATGGATACAAACATCGTAACATCTCTTACAGCACATGAACCAGGATATATTTGTCCAGACGGAAAGAATCTCGAAAAAGTTGTTGGTCTCCAGACAGACAAACCTTTGAAGAGAGCATTCATGCCTTACGGTGGTATCAACATGGCTGTACAGTCTTGTGAAATGTACGGTTATGATGTAGATCCAGAACTTAAAAAGATTTTTACAGAATACCACAAAACACACAACCAGGGTGTATTTGATGTTTACACACCAGAACACCGTGCTGTTCGTTCAGCACACATCTTGACAGGTTTGCCTGATACATACGGACGTGGACGTATCGTTGGTGACTACCGCCGTGTAGCACTCTATGGTATCGACCAGCTCATTAAGTTCAAACAGGCTGACTTTAATGAAATCGGTGACGGAACAATGACAAACGATGTTATCCGTCTCCGCGAAGAAGTAACAGACCAGATCAATGCCCTCAAGGGAATCAAAGCAATGGCTGCAAAATACGGCTATGACATTTCTGGTCCTGCTAAAAATGCTCGTGAAGCATTCCAGTGGTTGTACTTCGGTTACCTCGCTGCTATCAAAACACAGAACGGTGCTGCTATGTCAGTTGGACGTGTTTCAACATTCCTCGACATCTACATCGAACGTGATATCAAAGCTGGAATTCTTACAGAAGAAGAAGCACAGGAACTCGTAGACCACATTGTAATGAAGTTCCGTATGGTTCGTTTCGCTCGTATTGAAAGCTACAACCAGCTCTTCTCTGGTGACCCAATCTGGGCTACACTCGAAGTTGGTGGTCTTGGAATCGACGGACGTTCAATGGTTACAAAGAACGACTTCCGCTTCCTCCACACACTGGAAAACATGGGACCTTCTCCAGAACCTAACATGACAGTTCTTTACTCAAAGAGACTCCCAGACAACTTCCGCAAATACTGTGCAAAAATCTCTATCGATACATCTTCAATCCAGTACGAAAACGACGAAGTAATGCGTCCAATCTGGGGTGATGACTACTCAATCTGTTGTTGTGTATCTGCTACACAGACAGGTAAAGAAATGCAGTTCTTCGGAGCTCGTGCTAACCTTGCAAAAGCTCTTCTCTACGCATTCAACGGTGGTAAAGACGAATGTCTCAAGAAAGGTATCCAGATCGGACCTAACTATGAACCAATCGACTTCGATGTAATCGATGCATCTAACTACGACATTGTAGTTAAGAAATACCTTGCAATGCTGGAATGGTTGGCTGGTGTTTACGTAAACGTACTCAACGCTATCCACTACATGCACGATAAATACTACTACGAAGCTGCTGAACTTGCTCTCGAAGATACAGATGTTAAACGTACATTCGCAACAGGTATCGCAGGATTCTCTCACGTAGTTGACTCACTTTCTGCTATGAAATATGCAAAAGTTAAAGTTATCCGTGAAAAATATGATGTAGTAGACAAGAAGACTGGTAAAGTTACAGATACAGTAACTCTCGTTAAAGACTTCGAAATCGAAGGCGACTTCCCACGCTATGGTCAGGACGATGACCGCGCTGACGATATCGCTGTATGGTTGCTCAAGACATTCATGGGAATGATCAAAAAGCACCCAACATACCGCAACGCAGAACCTTCTACTTCAATCCTTACAATTACTTCAAACGTTGTATACGGAAAAGCAACAGGTGCTCTTCCTGATGGACGTAAAGCTGGAGAGCCATTCTCACCAGGAGCTAACCCTTCATATGGTGCAGAAACAAAAGGTCTCGTAAAATCTTTGAACTCTGTAGCTAAACTTCCATACCACTATGCTTTGGACGGTATCTCAAATACACAGACAATCAACCCAAGCGCACTTGGACACGAGAAAGGTGAACAGATTGACAACCTCGTAAACATTCTCGACGGATACTTCTCACAGGGATCACACCACTTGAACGTAAACGTATTCGGAGTTGAAAAGCTCAAGGATTGTCAGGCTCACCCTGAAAAACCTGAATACGCTAACTTCACAGTACGTGTATCTGGTTACGCTGTACGCTTTATCAACCTTACAAAGGAACAGCAGGACGACGTTATCGCTCGTACTTGCCATGCTTCTCTCTAATTTAAGGTTTGAGAAAATGCAATTAACACAAAAGTGAGTAATCACTTTTGTGTTTAACAGAGCGAAGAAGTTCTGTTGCTGATTAGGTTCAGTAACAGAACTTTTTTTTGTTTAAAATCATTTGTGAGTTGAAGTGTTTGGGTTTAGAATTAAATTAATATTTCAATTTGCAATTCATTATTTTTAAAGGAGTTTATATGACAGGAACTTTCTGGGCTTTGATGCCGGCTATCGTAGCCATTGCACTGGCTCTGATCACAAAGGAAGTTTACTCTTCCCTTTTCATTGGTATTATCCTCGGTGGAATTTTCTTTGCTGTTGATGGTGGTCTGGGATTTACAGGCTTTCTGCAGCATGTATTTAATGACGGATTAATAAAACAGATTTCAGATTCTTACAATGCAGGTATTCTGATTTTCCTTGTAATACTTGGAACCATGGTCGCCCTTATGAATAAAGCTGGCGGTTCTGCCGCATTCGGTGAATGGGCAAAGACTCATATCAAGACAAAAGTCGGGGCACAGATTGCAACAGTAATTCTTGGAATTCTCATCTTCATCGATGACTACTTCAACTGTCTTACAGTTGGTTCAGTAATGAGACCAGTAACAGACAAGCACAAGGTTTCAAGAGAAAAGCTGGCATATCTTATCGACTCTACTGCAGCACCAGTCTGCATCATAGCACCAATTTCCTCTTGGGCTGCAGCAGTTTCAGGCTTTGTCACAGAAGGCGAAAACGGAATTGCACTTTTTTGTAAAGCTATTCCTTACAACTATTATGCATTATTCACATTAATCATGGTAATCGCTCTCATTCTTATGAAAGTAGAATTTGGATCAATGAAAAAATTTGAATCAATGGCAGAGCATGCAACTTCCAAATACCAGGATAAATACCAGGACCTTCAGAATGAAATGGGCAAAATGGAAGAAAAGAAGGGAACAAAGGGAAAAGTCATCGACCTGGTTATTCCTATCGTAGTACTTATTATATGCTGTACATTAGGTATGATTTATTCCGGAAATTTCTTTGCCAAAATGGTCGAAGGTGAAAATGGAGAAATGATTGCAAACGCAACATATCTTAACTTTATCGAAGCATTTGCCTCAAGTGATGCATCTGTTGGTTTAGTTCTTGGATCTTTCGCTGCATTACTGTTTACCATAATTTTCTATCTTATTAGAAAAATTATTTCTTTTGAATCTGCATTCAACTGCATCCCTGAAGGATTTAAAGCAATGGTTCCTGCAATTCTGATTCTTTCACTTGCATGGACTCTCAAAGGAATGACAGACAGTCTCAACGCAAAAGAATTCGTAGCAGGCATCGTCAGCGGAAAAGCTGCAGCACTCCAGAGTTTCTTACCAGCAATTATTTTCGTAATCGCCGCAGGTCTTGCATTTGCAACAGGAACATCATGGGGAACATTCGGAATCCTTATTCCTATCTGTATTTCTGTATTCCCTGAAGCAACAGATCCACTGCGCATTATTTCAATTTCTGCATGTATGGCAGGTGCTGTCTGCGGTGACCACATCTCGCCAATTTCTGACACCACAATCATGGCAAGTGCCGGCGCTCAATGTAAACACGTCGATCACGTTTCAAGCCAGATTCCATACGCACTTCTTTGTGCAGGAATTTCTTTCATCACATTTATCATTGCAGGCTTTGTAAAAAATTCTGTTATTTCGTTCTTAATCGGAGGCGTTATTCTTGCTGGTGCACTTATTGCACTTAAGTTCATTACAACACAAAAAGATGAATAAGTATTCTTTTTAAACAAAAAAATCCTGAGCCTAAAAAAAGTGTACCTCCAAAAATTGTCTCCAACTTTTGGGGTACACTTCAAAAGCTCAGATTTTTTTTGCTCATGCAATCTGAAATATCAGAATGTTGAGCATAATCTACACTTAATCACGCCATGCTGTGTATTTGTCACATTCCAGAATTGCCTTAGCATTTGCCACTCTTTCTGCTGTAGGGCTTTCTACATCTTTTAGAACATAATCGATTCCAAGCTCCTTGTACTTCATGGCTCCAAGTCCATGGTAAGGAAGAACTTCAACACGCTGAACGTTTGACAAAGTTCTGATAAAGTCACGAGTCTGTGTCAGGTATTCATCATTGTCTGTAATACCAGGAGTGAGTACATGACGAATCCAGATTGGCTTTTTAATTTCGTCAAGGTAACGGAACATTTCTACCACATTCTTTCCGGAAACGCCTGTAAGCTTAACATGTTCTTCTTCATTAATATGCTTTATGTCCATAAGAAGAATATCAGTAACTTCCATTAACTTCTTGAACTTTTCAAACCACTCACCTTCTTTTGTAAAAGGACCACCGGCAGTATCGATACAGGTATTAATACCTTTTTCTTTTGCAAGAATAAAAAGTTCAATAAGAAAATCAATCTGCATTAAAGGTTCCCCACCACTAACAGTGATGCCGCCTTTTTTGTTCCAGTATGATTTGCAAGATAATGCTTCTTTTATAAGTTCTTCTGCTGTATATTCTGTTCCTTTTGTAATATCCCATGTATCAGGATTATGACAGAATTTGCAGCGCATCTGACACCCCTGAAAGAAAATAATAAAACGGCTTCCAGGGCCGTCCGCACAACCAAATGATTCTAACTGATGAATATAACCTTTCATATAACTAATATACTAAAGACAGTGCTCAAAATCAATCATATGAATCCACAAGATTCCTGCGAAACTCACAAAAAATTTTCAACAATCCTCAAAATCGAAGTTCCAAAATATTCAACTTTAGCTTCGCCGATTCCATGAACTTCAAGAAGCTCTGCTTTGGACCTTGGCTTTTTTATGGCAATATCAATCATTGTCTTATCACCAAAAATTACATAAGGAGGAACATCCATATCATTGGCTTTTTTCTTGCGCCATGCCTTCAACTCTTCCGCAATAAGAAGTGATTTTTCATCTGTAAGTTCTGATATAGAACTCCTTTTATGTACAACTGCTTTCTTTGCAGTCTTTGGAATTCCTAGAGTGCCTGAAGAAGAAGAATTATTTGAAGAATTTTCGCTTGGAATAAATGGCAGGAAAACTTTTTCTCTAGTTGCAAGATAAGTTCTTCCAATCCCGGTAACTTCAAGTACATTATACTCACCGGTCTTACGAATAATTTTTTTCTCGCACATTATCTGTGCAAGTTCAAACCAATCCTCACGACAAAGTTCATTTCCGATTCCCCAGGTAGAAATCATATTGTGCCCATTTTCGATAATTCGTTTATCACGGGAACCTGTAAGTACATCGATTACATAAGTGGTTCCAAATCGGGAACCTGTTCTTATTATACATGACAAAAATTTCTGAACCGGGATTGTCATATCTTTAATTGGAAGTTCTCCCATACTGCAGATATCACAACAGCATTCAGAATTCTCTTCTTTAGGCTCATAAAATTCACCAAAATATTTTAGAAGATTTTTTCTGCGGCATGTACGACTCTGAACAAAGGTTAACATTGACTGTAACAGAAATTCTGCCTGCTGTGGATCTGCTGAGTTTTCGAAGAAATATCTGATTTTGTGAATATCACCAGGACTGTAAAGCAGCAAAGCAGATGAAGGTAAACCATCACGACCTGCTCTACCGATTTCCTGATAATATTCTTCAATAGATTTTGGAAGATCATAATTTATTACATAACGAACATTTGGTTTATCAATTCCCATACCAAAAGCAATCGTAGCAACAATTATCTGTACTTGATCCTTAATGAAAAGCTCCTGATTCCGTGCCCGCACTTCATCTGTTAATCCTGCATGATAATTCAGAACTGAATAACCTTTGTTATCAAGAATATCAGTCAATTCATCAACCTGTTTTCGTGAATTACAGTAAATAATTCCGCTTTCGCCGGCATATCTTCTAATGCAGGCAATTGTCTGATCAAGAGCATTTTTTTTCGGCTGTACTTCAAGAAATATATTTGGCCTGTCAAAGCTTGAAATAAATACAGACGGATTTTTCATCTTAAGATTTTTAAGAATATCCTGCTGTACCTGTTTTGTAGCAGTTGCAGTCAATGCAATAACAACAGCATCCGAAAAAATTGTTCTTACCGAGGCAATTTCAAGATAATCAGGCCTAAAATCATGCCCCCACTGTGAAAGACAATGAGCTTCATCAACTGCAATACAACTGATGTTCAACGAGGAATCCTGAAGAATATCCCGAACGCGTGAAGTAGCAAGACCTTCAGGACTTACATAAACAATCTTCACAAGTCCTTTCTTTATTTCATCAACCGCAGACCTGTAAGAATTTAAATCAAGTGAACTATTTAAAAACACACAATGAATGCCAGCAGCTTCAAGGGAAGCCACCTGATTCTGCATAAGAGAAATCAGTGGAGAAACGACAAGGGTAATACCTTCAAGAATTAATGCAGGTATCTGATAGCATAAAGATTTACCGCCGCCTGTAGGCATGATTACAAGAGTGTCTTCTCTATCAAGAACACTCTGTACTATTTCCCGCTGCTTGTTGCGGAATGATTCGTATCCGAATACAGTCTTTAATACCACTTCTGGTTTTGCATTGATAAATGTGTCTGTTTTAATCTTCACATTTTTATTATACCAAGCCTTACCCACTTGCAAAACCCCATAAAATATTGTATATTATCAGCACGTGCCGGAATGTTGGAATGGTAGACAAAGCAGACTCAAAATCTGCCGCGGGCAACCGTGTGAGAGTTCAAGTCTCTCTTCCGGTAAAAGAACTGAACATTGCTTCAGTTCTTTTTTTTTAACCTTTGCATTTTTATTTACTGCATAGTTAATTTACATTTCAAACCCGCCTTCACATTTTCTTAGAACAACAGCTTCTTTTATATGAACGAGTTTAATATCATCACTTTCTTCCATATCAGCAATTGTTCTTGCAACTTTCAGGCACGAAGCAATTGCCCTTGGGGAAAATTCAAGTGCCTCTGATTCTTTTTTTAAATAACCATCTGCGTCTTTACTCAAGCTGCAAAATTTAAGAATATCATCTGGCTTCATCATAGCATTCTTAAATCCTTGTCTGCTTCTTTGAATTTTAATACCACAGGCAATTTTTTTACGAAGTTCTTTTGTGGACAAAGGGAGGATGTCAGCAGATTTTTCATTCATCTCACCAGTTCTGTTATTACCAGAATTGCCTTCGACTTTTACGCGGATATCAATGCGATCCAACAAAGGCCCGGAAAATTTTTTCCAGTACATTTCCACCGCCCGGGCACTACATAAACAGATTCTGGATTCAGAACCATAATTTCCGCAGGGACACGGATTGGTGGCCATCAACAACTGAAAGCCTGCCGGATAAGTAGTACTTCGGCCCGCTCTACAAAGCGTAATACTTCTTGATTCCAGAGGAACTCGCAGCATTTGTAAAACTGAACTTCTAAATTCAGCCGCCTCATCCAAAAACAAAACACCATTATGAGAGAGAGAAATTTCTCCAGGCCTGCAGTTTATTCCGCCACCACACATACCTTCAATCGAAGCTGTCTGATGTGGCATCCTGAACGGAGGTATTCTCATCAATGGATTCTTACCATTCAAAATCCCGGCCAGCGAATAAATTCTTGTAACAGGATAAGCTTCTTCAACAGTCAGTGCAGGGATAAGCTCACCAAAGCGCTGCATACACATTGTCTTACCACAACCAGGAGGGCCAAATGCCAAAACATTATGACCACCACAAGCTGCAATCTGCAATGCCCTCACCAAAACTGTCTGATTTTTCACCATAGAAAAATCCAAACCATCATTTGCCTTAGAAAACAAAACACCATCAATCAGTTCAAATCCAACAGGAATTTCATCTTCATTTCTACAATCCAGACCGGACGTAAAAACATCAGCATTATGAACAGCCTCAAAAGCTTCTTCCAGATTCTCCGCCGCAAAAACTTTCATTCCAGAAACCTCACGGGCTTCAGCCGCATTTTCTCTTGGAACAACGCAGAACCGTATTCCACAGGAAGCTGCCGTACTTACTGCCGCATGCACACCTCTTACCGGTCTTAAATGCCCGCTTAATTCCAACTCACCCATTACGAGTATGTCTTCATCAATCAAGGAATTTTCAAGTCCAGAAATTTCTTTGCTTTTGCCTTTCAGATTTTCAGAAGCACTCAATACACCCAAAGCAACAGCCAGATCAAAACCTGCGCCTTCTTTTCTTAAATCAGCAGGGGATAAACTGATCAAAACTCTCTCCATCGGAAACTCATATCCTGAATTCCTGATAGCAGAACGCATTCGCTCCCGGCTTTCCTTAACAGCGCCATCCGCAAGTCCCACAATATCGACCGCAGGAATACCACGCCTCAAGTCTACTTCAACTGTAACAAGTGAACCTTCATAACCAAATGGAGAAAAAGAAAATATCTGCATAACAAACCTCAAACTTTCGTCTGAAGATATCATTCATTTATTTTAAATTTTTACGCACAATATTTCGAGAAAAAAAAAATTAATTTGATTGTGTCACGGAATTTCAAAATTCCCTTTGACTAATCCCAGAATGAATAGTCATCGGATATACCGTATTCTTCACAATTTTTTTGAATTGCAGGAAGTACTTCGTCAAAATAAAAACGGTCTTCGATTTTAGAGCCACCGCAAGTGTGACCGATACGGCGGTCTGTACGCACTGCTTCGCCATGATAGTCACTTCCGGCAGAAACAATAAATCCCAGATCCCGTGCAAGTTCCTCAAGACGCTGACACTCACTTGTTCTGGCTCCAGGATGATATGCTTCAAGCCCAACAATTCCCCGCTCTTTTAAATCTTCCATTACACCGCGGATTTTACCCCAGCTGACATAAATTGAAAGAGGATGAGCCATCACAGGAATTCCACCGGAACATTTAATTGCTTCAATGGCTTTATTCAAATCAGCGCCTACACGATCAACATACCATGGGCAGTGTTTACCAAGATATTTATCAAAAGCCATCTGGCGAGTTTTTACGATTTTCTTTTCTACCATGTATGCAGCAAAATGAGGGCGTCCAAGACATTTAGTTCTGTTTGCAGCCTGAATTTCTTCAAGACTTACATCATAGCCTGCTTCACGCATTTTTTCGATGATTTCACGATTTCGCCCGTCGCGGCCCTCCCGAAGTTCATCTAAAATAGTCTGCAAATCCGGACTGATTTTTTTTAACCCAAGTCCAAGAAGATGAAATTCCCCGGTAGGCCATTCTATATTTAGCTCTGTGCCGGGAACAAAAATAATACCGGCCTTATCACATGCCTTTTTTGCTTCTTTTAAGCCGTCAATTGTATCATGGTCAGTAAGGGCCAGAACCTTTATATTACGATCCTGAGCTTTTTGAACGAGATCCTCAGGTGAATAGATTCCGTCTGAAGCTGTGGAATGTGTGTGCAAATCAATCATAAAAAAAAATATAGCATAAAATGGATTTTTTTGACATAATGTGGTATCATTTTTTAATATAATAGATGTGTTTTAAATAAAAAAGATTGAGGTTTTTCTATGCCAAGGGCAGTGCAGTATTCAAAAGGTTCAATTATCTATTTTGCAGGCGACAAAGATGAAAGAATTTACATTCTCCAGACAGGATGCGTAATTCTTACAAGCATCGATGTTGAAACAGGAAATCCTGTTACTGAACGGGTTAAAAATGGTGAATTTTTTGGTGCCAAATCTTCTTTAGGAAGATTCCCACGTGAAGAAACTGCTACTGCCCTCTCTGACTCAATCGTTGTTACAATGACACTTCAGGAATTCGAAGCAATTTTCTCAAAGAATAAAGATGTTATTATGAAAATGCTTCGTGTATTCTCTGGTCAACTTCGTCAGATACACAAAAAAACAGAAAGCATTTTAAAGAATAAAATAGATTCTGATCAGGCAGATGGAATGTTCTCAGTTGCAAAATCATTCTATAAAGACGAACAGTATCGTGCATGCTGTGATGTTTGTATAAAATATCTTACAAACTATCCAACAGCTCCAGACAAAGATTCTGTTGCAAAGATTTATGCTGATGCAAAAATCCGTGCAGAAAAACTTGCTGCAAGAAGAAATGCTGCAAATGAAATTTCTGTTACAACAGATGGTGCCCTTGCCCAGTTCAGTCTTCCAGCATTTGAACGCTTCAAAAAACATTATGAACCGGAACAGGTTATCATCAGTGAATTTGAACCAGGAAACAGTTTCTATCTGATTCAGTCTGGTCAGGTTCAGCTTGTAAAATGTGTAAACGGCACAAAGAAAAATCTCGACATTTTGAAGCCAGGTGAATTTTTCGGAGAAATGGCAATTCTCGATAATTCCCCACGCTCTGCAACATGTATGGCAATTGGTCCTGTAGAATGTCTTGAATTCAATAAAGAAAACTTTGCACTTTTGATTACTGGAAATCCTCAGCTTGCACTTATTCTTCTTAAACTTTTCTGTAAACGAATATACGATCAGAAACGTCGTTTAAGAATTCTTGTTATTAAAGACTACGCTGCTCGTATTGCAGATGTATTCCTCATGTATGATGAAATGAATCCTGTTTCTAACCCAATGGAACATCAGCGTAAGTTCAACATTACAGTTCAGGATATTTCTCATTGGTCAGGCTTAACTCCTGAAGTAACTCGTGATGAAATAAACAAATATGTTGAAAAGAGAAAAGTTGAAGTTCATGATAACTACATGGTTGTAACAAATATTTCGGATATGAAACGCATCGTTGATTCGAAAATTTCAAACAACTAATTTTTATTTTATTCAAAATAAAACAAATTAAACTATTAGAGGTTTAGTCTGTTTTTTTATATTTGCCAAATTAGCTCACCTGGTAGAGCAGCTCCCTCGTAACGAGCAGGTACTCGGTTCAAGTCCGGGATTTGGCTTATAAGCATCGCTATCTGAAATCCATCCGAAATCGGCAAAAACCGTAGTTTTTTCTGCATAACTTTCCTTAGCGTAATTCAAGAAGTTGTGCCAGACCAAGTAATTATTCAGATACTTTATAGCGAATGTCATTTGCAGATACACGACACTTTTTACAGACATAGCCTTTTATTTTGACAATTCTTTATTTGTCTCTTCAATGAATTTTACAACTTCTTCATCTTTCATATTAATGAAACTTCTCAACGCACGAAGAGGCATTGAGCGGAGCATTGCAAGCATCATTTCATCACTTACTGATTCCTTTTCGCTTTCACTTCTATCACCCAGCATTTCATCCATAAAGCTTTTTACAAGTGGTTCTGCACATTTTGCTGCAACCGGATGTTCAAGCATTTCCTCAAGAACTGTATTTTCATTAATTTTGAAAACACCTTTTGCAGTCGATGTAACATTCACTTTTGCTTTCAATCTGATGTCAGTACAAGATGCACCTGCAGAGATTAAATATTCACCTGTTGGGGCATACCAGTCTCCAATCTCTGTATTCCAGAATGCAAACGATCGTTTGTCCAAAGTCATTGTTACAACTTTAGATTCCTTTGGATTAAGCTGAACTTTTGTAAACGCTTTAAGTTCTTTTACCGGACGGTCTTCATGTGTTCCTGTAAGTTCTGATACATAAAGCTGAACGATTTCTTTTCCAGAAACTTTTCCAGTATTTGTAATTTTTACGCTAACTTCAAGTTTGTCTGTATCAAGAATATTTTTTGATGAAAGTTTAAGGTCGGAATATTCAAAGGTTGTGTAGCTTAATCCATGCCCAAATGGGAACTGAACTTTCATTTCTTTTTTGTCATAATAACGGTAACCGATGTATATTCCTTCTGCGTAATTTACATCCTGTCCGTTTCCTGGAAAGTTCAGGAATGTAGGATTGTCAGAAGTTTTTACAGGGAAAGTTTCAGCAAGCTTACCGCATGGATTTGCCTTTCCGAAGAGAAGATCAATCTGTGCTGTTCCAACTGATTCACCTGCAAGATAGCTTTCAAGAATTCCTTTTACATCATTTACCCAAGGCATTTCAACAGGTGAACCGTTATGCAAAACTACAACAACGTTTTTATTTACCTTTGCGATTTCAGAAATAAGCACATCCTGATTCTGAGGCATCTTCATGTCTTTTCTATCATAACCTTCACTTTCGTAACTGTCAGGAAGTCCTGCAAAGATTACGACTGTTTTTGCTTTCTTGGAAGCTTCAATTGCTTCTGGCAAAAGCTTTTTATCTTTTTTTTCTTTTACATCATAACCCTGAACGTAATTTACTTTTAATCCACAAGCCTTTGCAGCATCAAGGGCAGAAGTTACTTTCCAAGTGTTGATGTGAGCACTTCCACCGCCTTCATAGCGAGGAGTTTTTGCAAACTCACCCACAAACAGAATTGATTCTGCATCTTTTTCTTTAAGTGGAAGAATATTCTTCTCATTCTTCAAAAGTACCATTGATTCTTTTGCAATTTCTGCAACGAGTTTATGATGAGCTTCCTTATCAAAATTTCCTTCTGTTTTTCCATCTACAAATTTGAATACAATGCGAAGAATGCGTTCTACGGTTTTATCAAGAACAGACTGTTTTAATTTTCCGCTTTTAACAGCTTCAACAATCTGACGGTCAGTTGTTCCACCGCTATCAGGCATCTCAAGATCAAGACCTGCAACAAGTCCTTCAACGCGCTTATTTACAGCCCCCCAGTCAGAAACTACATATCCGTCAAAGCCCCATTCCTTTCTGAGAACATCTGTCAAAAGCCATTTATTTTCAGAAGCAAACACTCCGTTAATTCTGTTATATGAACACATTACTGTATCAGGCTTTCCTTCCTTTACAGTTTTTTCAAATGCAGGAAAATAAATTTCACGGATTGTTCTTTCATCAACATTGCTGGAACATGACATTCATCACCGATTGTTGCGCCTTCCTTTTCAAGAAGTTCAGGATCAAAGGAACATGCTGTAAGACAGCCGCTGGGATAACAGACAGCCTTGATACTTTCATTTACACCAAGATGGTCAGCCTTATCGTCCTGTTTACGAAGTCCACAAGGACCATCACTTACCATTACTGACGGAATGCCAAGACGTTCAACAGGTTTTGTGTGCCAGAAATCAAGACCAGAACAAAGCCCTGCTTTTTCTTCAAGTGTCATCTGTTTAACTAAATCTTTAATATTATGTTTCATTGTATCTCCTGAAAAAAACTATAAGAAATAGATGCATTTATTTTATCACAGTTTGGAAAATACAACAGTTTGTATTTAGCTTTTTTGCTAAGGGAATATTTAAACAAAAATAAGTACGGCAGGATGTTCGCTCACAATCTTTATGACTACCAGTACTGCCGTACCTGTAAAAAAAATATCGTGCAAAGCACAAAAGTACTTTGCACGATATTTTCCGGTTTACCCTATATGGTTCTGTGGGTTG
Organism: Treponema sp.; assembly: GCA_018385415.1. GTDB lineage: Bacteria > Spirochaetota > Spirochaetia > Treponematales > Treponemataceae > Treponema_D. The sequence continues at coordinate 21,025 of JAHAZA010000067.1, forward strand.
GCGTTAAAGAGTAAGCTGCGCGGACCCGCACTTCCGCGTAAGCGGAAGATTTTAATAATTTCCTTACAGAGCCAGCCAACGCTAGTTGGCTGAGCGAACAAGGCGAAAGCCAATGTTATTTTGCCTGTACGACGGAGCTTCGCTGACCCGTTTGCAAACAGACGTGTAGTTGGCAATGCAGCTCCAAGCTCCACCCCGTAAGATATGCTTAGAACCCGACGACGAGCCGAGCGGGTCGGTTTCCTCTCCTGTGCTTACAACGCCGGGCCCGTCGTAACACCATTCCCACACGTTTCCGCTCATGTCGTATATGCCCAGTGCGTTTGGTGCTTTCAGACCTTTTTGATGTGTACCAAAACCTGCAGTTCCTTCTTTCATCTCTGTTGATGTAGTTGTACCACCATTACAAGTGTTGTACCAGTACCAGCCCACTGCATCAAGACCAGTGTTGCTTTTTGAATCGTAGCTTGTTTCAGCTGCTGTATTGGCTCCGCTAAAGGTATAGTCCCAGTCTGCTTTACTTGGGTCGCCTCCACGAGCTGCGTATTCCCATTCTGCTTCTGTAGGCAAGCGATAGCCGTTCTTTGTATGGTCAGGTGTTACAGTTGCACTACTTATGAATTTTATTGAAACTGTCTCATTTCCGCTTGCTCCTGCACTCGGATAACTTACCGTTTTAGTCTCAGTATTATTAATCGTGTAGACAGGCTCAAGTCCTTCCTTTTTACTCAAAAGGTTACAGAAATATACTGCATCATACCATGATACGTTTTCTACAGGGCGTTCGTAATCTTCTTCTCCTGCAGCCATTACATATTTTGTTGGCTTTAATGTGCTGAAGCTTGGGTCTGCCGTTATTCCCAAAGTGTTAAGGCTTGTATCTTCCATTATTGCCTTGTACTGGGCCTTTGTTACCTCGTACTTTGACATATAAAAGTCGCTCAAGGTCACAGTGCGTCCTTCTATAAATACACCGGCGTAATTGTTTGTGTTTGACTTTCCTGTAACTGTTCCGCCTTTTACTTTTACAAAGCCTTTCGGAATACTTACTCCACTGTTACCTGTTCCAGACGAAGGATTTGAACATCCTGCAACTGTAAGTGCCATTAACATTGCCGCAAGTGCGGCAAACCATTTGTGTTTTTTCATAATTACCTCTGTTTATAAAAAAGTTATTTAAAACAAAAAGGCACAGCTTCCTGCCGCCAAAAAGCAGAAACCTGTGCCTTTTAAAATTTTCAACTATTGTATATTTACTATCTGTACATTCTTCGCCTAGAGAACTGAGAACTGAGAACTGAGAACTGAGAACTGAGAACTGAGAACTGAGAACTGAGAACTGAGAAACGCTACTCTTTTCCGATTTTTGTGTCAATAACATATTCAACTATTATAACTCAAATTTCGTGGAAATACAAATATGATTTTTTGAAAAGGGGCTGATTTCTTTTATGCACCTTATTCAATCACCCACTCTGTAAGCTTTTTTTGTTCACTTGAATAATTCACGCCCACTTTTACGATTTTTCGGCCATCGTTTTTGTAAGCGATTGGATAATCCTGGCTGTTTATCTGTTCCAGGGCTTCTTTTGCAGAGCCGTCCATTTTGAACTCAAAAATGTAAATGGCATCTTTTTGCCACACAACGGCGTCGCTTCTGCCTTTGCCGTTTTGCACTTCGCACAGGACAAATTCGCCCATCAGTTTAAAAATGAGCCAGACAAAGGCCTGACAGTTGAGTTCATATTGCTTCTGGTTCGTCTGTCTTGGGGCAGCAGCGAAAATGTTGTTGATGCGCTCCATAAATTCGTTCACGCGACCTGCACGAAGGTCACGGATAAAGTTTAAAACTTCGATGTTGTCTGATTTTTCTGTGTACCCTGCGTAAAGCGGAAGAAGCCGCTCATAAAGCCCGAATTTTACTTCTTCGTTGGGAACTCCAAGGAAAAAACTCCGGAATTCCTTGTCGTAATCTTTTATGGTTACATAGCCTGTCTGATAAAGCATTGGAAGGGGCTCGCTAGAAGTCAGGCGGTAATTTTCAAGGGTACGAAGACTTACTTCAACGCCTTCTTCCAATGCTTTGTAGTCAAAATCAGAGTCAAGCATCATTTTGGTAAGGAAAGTCGGCGTTCCTGTTAAAAACCAATAACTTCCAAAA
>JAHAZA010000027.1 GCA_018385415.1 Treponema sp.
TGCCTGAAAATCAAGCAGCCTTTCTTTAATCTTCATCTCTTCACGGATTAAAACCGCAGGTTAATGGAGACCTTCTCCTTTCAATATAGAACTAGATTTCATTCTTGTCAAGATAATTTCTATATTAAAATTAAACTTTCCTTTTAAATTAAAATTCATTATCTTATTAGTCATGGCTAACAAAAATAAATTCGATATAACTGGAATGAGTTGCGCAGCCTGCGTTGCCCGTGTTGAAAAAGCTGTAAATGCTGTTGATGGTGTAACAGAATGTGCTGTTAATCTTTTAACCAATTCTATGATTGTTTCAGGAACCGCATCGGCTGAGAAGATCATCAAAGCTGTGACTGATGCCGGCTACGGAGCACAACCACAGGCTGCAAAAAATTCCTCGAAAGCCAAGGGTAATTCTGATCCTCTTTTAGATAAGGAATCTCCTGCCCTGCTAAAACGCCTTTTCTGGTCTCTGGGATTTCTTCTGATCCTTATGTATTTTTCAATGGGTCACATGATGTGGAATTTTCCTCTTCCACCATTCTTTGAAAATAACCATGTAGCCATCGGCCTTGTTCAACTGATTCTTTGTTCCATTATAATGTTCATCAATAAAAAATTTTTTGTAAGTGGAATTAAATCAGTCCTTCACGGTGCACCTAACATGGACACTCTTGTTGCAATGGGATCAGGCGTTTCATTCCTCTGGAGTCTTTACTGTCTTTTTGCAATGACTGATGCACAGGTCAAACAGAACACCGAAGCTGTAATAAATTACATGGATAATTTTTACTTTGAATCGGCTGCAATGATTTTGACTTTGATTACTGTAGGAAAATTCCTTGAAGCTAAATCAAAAGGAAAAACTACATCGGCACTAAAAAGCCTTATGAAGCTTGCTCCTAAAACTGCAACTATCATCCGTAACGATTCAGAAATTTCTGTAGATGTGGAAGAGGTTCATATAGATGATATTTTTGTTATCCGCCCCGGAGAAACTATTCCTGTTGATGGAGTTGTAGTTGATGGTTTTTCTGCTGTGAACGAATCTGCACTTACAGGCGAAAGCATTCCGGTTGATAAAAAGACTGGCAGTAAGGTTTCAAGTGGAACTTTGAATCAAAGTGGATTTCTTAAATGCCGCGCCACTCGTGTTGGTCAGGACACAACAATCAATCAGATCATTCAGCTGGTCAGTGATGCTTCGAGCAGTAAGGCTCCTATAGCAAAAATTGCAGATAAGGTAAGTGGTGTTTTTGTACCTGTGGTAATCGCTATTGCTGCCATTACTTTTATTGTATGGATGGTTATGGGCTCTGGTGCAGGTTATTCTCTGGCCCGTGCAATCAGTGTCCTTGTTATAAGCTGTCCTTGTGCCCTGGGTCTTGCAACTCCTGTTGCCATTATGGTCGCAAGCGGCAAAGGTGCTTCAAACGGTATTCTTTTCAAAACCGCAGAAAGTCTTGAAACAACAGGCAAAGCAAAAATCGTCGCTCTGGACAAAACCGGCACTATTACAAAAGGACAGCCATCGGTAACAGACATCATCCCGGTTGACGGAATTTCTGAAACTGAACTTGTTCAGTCAGCCTTGAATATTGAAGCAAAAAGCGAACATCCGCTGGCAAAAGCAATTCTTGATTATGCAAAAGAAAAAGGTCTTTCAGCAGAAGCTGTTTCTGAATTTGAAGCGATTGCTGGTTGCGGTGTTAAAGCAAAATGTAAGGATGCAGAATTAAGAGGCGGTAATAAGGAATTCATAAAGGACCTTGAAAATTCCTCTTATGACACAGATGATTTTGCCCGCCAGGGAAAGACTCCGCTTTATTTCTCAAAAGACAATAAGCTTCTTGGAATTATCTGCGTAGCCGACACAATAAAAGAGGACAGCGCCGATGCCATAAAAGAACTTAAAAAAATGAACTTTGAAGTTGTAATGCTTACAGGCGACAATGAACTGACAGCTCAGGAAATCGGCCGCCTCTCAGGTGTTGATCGTGTCATTGCAGGCATTCTTCCAGAGCAAAAAGCAAAAGCCGTCAAAGACCTTCAGGCAAAAGGTAAGCCTGTCATAATGATCGGTGACGGAATCAACGATGCCCCTGCCCTTACCGTAGCAGATTCCGGCATTGCAATCGGCAAAGGAACAGACGTTGCAATTGATGCAGCAGATGTTGTTCTTGTAAATGGCTCTCTTCGTGATGCTGTTGCTGCAATCAAATTAAGTCAAAAAACACTTGTTAACATTAAAGAAAATCTGTTCTGGGCTTTCATTTACAACCTGATCGGCATTCCACTGGCTGCAGGTTGTTATATCAAAGCATTCGGATGGACTTTGAATCCAATGTTTGGCGCAGCTGCAATGAGTTTAAGCAGTTTCTGTGTTGTTTCTAACGCATTACGCCTGAACTTTGTCAGATTATATAGTAGCAGAAAAAACAAAAACAGAAATATTGAAAATTCCTCTCAGCAGGAATCACAAGGAGTATCTATGACTAAAACATTAAAAATCGAAGGCATGATGTGCTCTCACTGCGAGGCTCACATAAAAGGTGCCCTTGAAAAAATCGACGGCGTAACTAGTGCTGTTACTAGCCACGAAAAAGGCACTGCAGTTATTGAACTTTCAAAAGATGTTCCAGAAGAACTTTTCAAAGCCGCAATAACTGAAGCTGGTTATAAATATCTTGGCCAGGAATAATTCCTCCAAAAAATTTAAACTTTTTTAAATAATATTTTAAACTTTTCTACGGGGAATTTTCAAATTCCCCATTTTTTTTGTAAATTCCGAAAAATTCAAAAAATAATACCTAAATTTTCGCATTCAAATTTCCTTTAAGCAGGGTTAATATGGCACCATATAAATCTATCAGGAGGATTTAAATGAAAAAATTGATTGCTGCTGCAGTTGCACTTTTGGCTGCTGCAAGTTTGTTTGTTGCATGTGGTAATGGAGCAAAAAATGACTCTATTAAAATCGGTATTATTAACAACCCACCTAGTGAATCAGGATACCGAGCTGCTAACGTAAAAGACATGGAAGAAGTATTCTCTAAAGATAAGGGATACGATGTAAAGACTTTCTACAGCTTGAAAAACGATGAACAGCTCAACGCTGCTTCACAGTTCATTACAGAAGGCGTAGACTACATTCTCCTTTCTGCTGCTGCTACAGACGGATGGGAAGCAGTTCTTAAAAACGCACAGAAAGCTGGAATTAAAGTATTCCTCTTTGACCGTATGATTAACGTAGACGAAAGTCTTTATGAAGCAGCTGTAGTTTCAGACATGGCTAACCAGGGTAACACAGCTGTTGCTTGGTTGAAAGCTCAGAACTTGAAAGAATACAATGTAATTCATATTCAGGGTGCTATGGGATCTGATGCTCAGATCGGACGTACAGCAGCTCTCGACAAAGAATTTGCTGCAGGAACAATGAAGAAAGTTGTTCAGCAGACAGCTACATGGGACGAAGCTGAAGCAAAGAAAATCGTAGAATCAGTTATCAACTCTGGTGAAAAGTTCAACGTAGTATACGCTGAAAACGACGGTATGGCTAAGGGTGCTGTTGCAGCTCTCGACGAAGCTGGTATCACTCACGGTGTTGGAAAAGATGTAATCATAATGGGATTCGACTGTAACAAATGGGCTCTCCGTGAACTCCTTTCTGGAAACTGGAACTACGATGGACAGTGTTCTCCATTCCAGGCTGCTGTAATCGAAAACATGATTACAACTGGAAAAGTTCCTTCAAAGAAAGTTATCTCTGAAGAAAAAGGTTTCGATGCTACAAAACTTACAGAAACAGATATCGCAAAATATGGTCTTGGTGACTAATTTGTAGACTTTGGATGCGGTGTAAAATATGTAATCCATGTTTTGCACCGCTTTTTTTTGCTTAAGAGGAAGTATAAATGGACAATAATGTTCTTTTAACCATGCGTGGAATTTACAAAGAATTCCCAGGTGTAAAAGCTCTTCAAAATGTAGACTTTACCCTCCGCAAGGGTGAAATTCATGCCTTAATGGGCGAAAATGGAGCTGGTAAATCAACTCTTGTTAAATGTTTAACTGGCGTTTACGAAAAAGATTCAGGTGAAATTCGTATTGAAGGAAAAGATAAGCCAGTATCAATCCGTTCACCTCAGGATGCCCAGAATCTGGGTATCAGTACCGTATATCAGGAAATTACACTCTGTCCAAACTTGACAGTTGCAGAAAACATTTTTATTGGACGAGGAAACTATAAATTCATTAACTGGCATGCTCAGGAAAAGCGTGCTGACGAAATCTTGCAGAAATTAAACATTCCGGCAAAAGCAGCACAGCAGCTTGGAACATGTTCCCTTGCTGTTCAGCAGATGGTAGCAATTGCCCGTGCTGTGGACATGGATTGTAAAGTTCTTATCCTTGATGAACCAACTTCATCACTGGATGAACGAGAAGTTGAACTTCTTTTTACTCTCATGCGTGACCTTAAAGCTAAAGGTGTAGGAATTATCTTCATTACACACTTCCTTGATCAGGTTTATGCAGTCTGTGACAAAATCACAGTCCTTCGTAATGGTGAGCTTATTGGTGAATATGCAATTGCAGATATGCCACAGGTAGAGTTGATTTCTGCAATGCTGGGCAAAGCCCTTGATGATATTTCAAAGCTTAAAAGTGAAAAGGGCCGTTATAATCCAGCTGCAGAAACAGTTTACGAAGCAAGGGATCTTTCAAGTGCTGAAGGTGTAAAACCTTTCGACTTTACAGTTCGTAAAGGTGAAGTTAACGGCTTTACAGGACTTCTTGGTTCAGGCCGCAGTGAAAGTGTTCGTGCAGTATTTGCTGCAGATCGTGTAACTGGTGGTAAAGTAAAAATCAACGGTAAAGATGTTAAAATCACCAAGCCGCTTGATGCCATGAAAAACGGTATCGGATATCTTCCTGAAGACCGTAAGGGTGACGGAATCATCGCAGATCTTTCTGTTCGCGAAAATCTTATTCTTGCACAGCAGGTATTAAGAGGCTTCTTCAAACCTTACAGCAAGGCAGAGGCTGCAAAAATCGCTGATGAATACATCAAACTTCTTCAGGTTAAGACAGCTTCTCAAGATACTCCTATCAAAGCCCTTTCAGGTGGAAATCAGCAGAAAGTAATTCTTGCACGCTGGCTTTTAACACATCCACAGTACCTGATTCTTGATGAACCAACACGCGGTATCGACGTTGGTACAAAAACAGAAATCCAGAAACAGGTTCTTAAACTTCAGAAAGAAGGCGTTGGTGTAACATTCATTTCATCTGAAATTCAGGAAATGCTGAACGTTTGTTCACGCCTTACAGTTATGAAAGACAGAAACATTGTCGGCGAACTTCGCGATGATGATTTAAGTCAGGATAACATTATGAAAACTATTGCAGGAGGAAAAAATGAGTAAACCAAAGCTCTCTGAAAAACTGAACAATTTTTCACAGTTACTTATTCCTATTGTCGCTTTATTCATTCTTGTTGTATTTAACCTGATTAGAGATCCAGCATTTTTCTCTATCGGAATTAAAGTAAATAACCTGGGGCACAAAGTTCTTACCGGTAATCTGGTAAGTATCTTGAATGGTGCATCAGAGCTTGTAATTCTTGCAATTGGTATGACATTGGTAACTTCTGCCACAAAAGGTCAGGATATTTCCATCGGTGCTTCTGCTGCTATTGCAGGAAGTATGTTCGTAAAGATTTTGCGTGCAGCTCCTGCTATTACTGTTCCTACTATTCTTGGCGGTGTAGTTGTTGCAGCTTTAGTTGCAATTCTTTTCTGTCTGTTTAATGGTATTTTGATTTCAAAGTTCAACATTCAGCCAATGATTGCTTCTTTGATCCTCTTTACTGCAGGTCGTCCGATTGCTTACTGGATTAACGGTGGCGCAACTCCTAACGTAGAAAGTCCTCTTCTTGGAGCTCTTGGTGGATTCATTCCAGGATGCCCAATTCCAAGTCCAATTTTGATTGTAATACTTTTTGTTGTGATTATGGTACTTCTGTTAAAGTTCACAACACTTGGTCTTTACATTCAGGCTGTTGGTATCAACGAGAAAGCAGCTAAACTCAATGGTATAAATCCATTGTTCATGAAGCTTCTTGTATTTGTAATCCTGGGCGTTTGTGTTGCCCTTGCAGGTTCTATGAACGTTTGCCGCATCGGTCTTATCAATCATGAAAAGATTCTTCTTGATATTGAAATGGATGCTATCCTTGCAGTTGCTATCGGTGGTAACTCATTAAGCGGCGGAAAGTTCAAGCTTTCAGGATCAATTCTCGGTGCATATATTATTCAGGCTCTTACAACTACTTTGTATGCCATGAAGGTTTCTTCAACAGACATTAAGGCTTATAAAGCAATTGTAATTATCATCATTGTTGTTCTTGGTTCACCTGTTGTTAAAGAATTTATCGGAAAACTCTTCAAGGGTAAACCAAAAGCTGCTGTAAAACTGGAGGCTAAATAATTATGGCTAATAAAGATTTAACTACAAAAAAAATTAAACCACCGCTTTCTAATACAGCTTTGCTTTTAACAATCACAATTGCAACTTTCATTGTAATGTATGTTGGTGCAATGATTATCTGGGGACACGGCTTTTTAAACCCACAGCAGTTCTTCAATATTTTTAACAACAATGCATATCTCATAATTATTGCATGTGGTCTTACAATCGTAATGATTTCAGGCGGTATCGATATCAGTGTTGGTGGACAGATTGCATTGATTACAATGTCTACTGTCGTTCTTCTTGAAAACAATCACTGCTCTGTTGGAGCTGCACTCCTCGTATCCCTTGGAATCGGTCTTGCATTCGGTGTTGTTCAGGGATTTCTTGTATCTTATCTAAAGATTCAGCCATTCATCGTAACACTAGCAGGTATGTTCCTTGCAAAGGGTTTGACTACAATCATTCATGTTCAACCACTTACTGTTACATCAAATGAAGCATTCCTTAAGGTAAAAGATTTTTATATCAATCTTCCTGGTATCGGTTCATATGCAAGAAATGGAACATTCATTCCTTCATATCTTGAGATCGGTGCGATAATTGCAATTCTTGCAGTTGTACTTTTATGGGCATTCCTCAAATGGACACGTCTCGGACGCAACTTCTACGCAATCGGTGGTAACTCAGAAAGCGCCTTGATGCTTGGTATCAATGTTCAGAGAACAAGATTCCTTGCTTATGTACTTTGTGGTTTACTGGCAGGAATTGCAGGCTTTGTTTACCTTCTTCACACAGGTGCAGGCAATGCATCAAATGCTGACGGTGCAGAAATGGAAGCTATTGCAGCTTCTATCATTGGTGGTACTCTGCTCAGTGGTGGTGTTGGAAACATTATAGGAACATTGTTCGGTGTTATGTCACTGAAAACAATTAACTTGATTGTAATTGCAGCAGGTTTGACAAAACCATGGTGGCAGAAAATTACAACAGGCTTGATGCTTTGTTTCTTCATCCTTTTGCAGAGCATTATCATCGAAGAGCGCAAAAAGAAAAACGGTTCATCTTCGCAGTAGCGTGATTATAAATTAAAAAAACTCCAGGGTAGGTGCATCTTCTAAAAGTTCTTTAGAAGATGCACTTTTTTTGTTTTACGAAATTAGTAAGAGGAATCTAAAGGCTGCCTTTAAATTCTCTTGGAGAAACACCTGTATTCTTCTTAAAGATATAGCTGAAATAATGTGGGTCACTGAAACCGCATTCATAAGCAATGTCATAGCCTTTCATATCTGTTTCTGTCATTAATCTTTTTGCATTTTCAATGCGGACATTTGTAAGATATTCAATGAACGTAATCTTACATTCCTGTGAGAAAATTGTACTGAAATGATTTGGACTTAAGCACACAGCTTCGGCAACAGTTGTCAATGTTGTATTCTGATCTGCGTAATTTTCATCGATATATTTCTTAGCCTTTAAAATAACATCGCCGTATTTACCGGTAATTTTTGAATCTCTGTATTCCAATGCAAAATTAAGAACTGATTCAAGTTCTTTTCGGAATTGCTTTTCGTTCTGAACTGCAGTATCAATAAAGCTTCGCTGTAAAATTTCAGGCTTAACTTCTTTAATGTTACCGCCAAGATTTTCAAAGAGTTTAGATACAGCAAATATCAAATCTGCTAAAAGATAAGATGCAAAGAACTGGAACTGCCCAGGGTTACTGTTAATAAGTTCCATAGATTCGTTGATGATTGCAGATATATCATTCTTACCTGCATATTTTAATCGCTCTACCATTGGTGCGTTTTCTTTAAGTTCCAGAAATTCTGTACTGTTCATTTGAATATCATCAGTACTGATAATTCTGTTCTGATTTGCAAGATTCTGAATGCCAATAATTTTTTTAGCATCTTCATAGCTTTCACAAATTGAAGCAAGATGTTCTACAGTCTTTCCGATTGAAGTAACTACAGTAACGTCATCGTTCTGTGTAACAATGTGTTCAATAGTTTCTGCTATTCTGAAAACATTTTCTTCAAGATCAGTCTGGTTGTTTCCCTTACAAATTGAAATCAACCAGTTAGTATGATGGAAATAGCATACTGTCTGTTCCCAGGTTGAAGAATAGGAATTCAGCAGGGAACAGGCATGCTGTTCATTGTCTGTATTGTTAGTCTTACTGCAGATTTTACTGATGATGACCTTGTAATATCTTGAAAGTAAATCAATTCCCAGCTCCTGGCTTTTTGACATTGCCGATGCCATGTCACCTGAACCATGCACAATATTATTTAAAAATTCTTTGCGAATTAATTTTTCCTGTGATTTTAATTCTTCTTTTAAGATTGAAATATCAGAAAGCTGCTTGCGCTCTTTATCGATTGCACCAGCTGCTTTTTTTAATGCACTTTCGATTTCTTCTGAAGTAAATGGTTTTAAAATATAGTCATCAATCCCGATTGAAATTGCCTTTTTTGCATAATCAAATTCGTCGTGCCCGGAAAGAATAATAATCTTAATCCATGGCTGTATTTTTTTAATTGCAGTGGCAAGCTGAAGCCCGTCCATAAAAGGCATCTTAATATCTGTAATCAGAATATCAGGTTTGATTTCATGAATCATTGAAAGCGCAATTTCACCATCTGTAGCTTCACCTGCAAAAGTAAAACCAGCACCTTCCCAGTCTACCTTTGTACGGATTCCTTCGAGAACAATTGGCTCATCATCAACTAAAAAAACGCTATACATTCACTTCCTCTGCTACCACAACTGGAATTATAAACGAAATAGTACTGCCTTTTCTATGTTCCGATTCAATCTTAAGGCCTTCAGTTTTTTCGCCGTAATAAAGCTTCAGTTTTTTATTAACATTATATAATCCGTATACCGATGAAAGTTTTTCTGCATCTTCTGAACCTGATTCAAGTTCCTGGCTTACTTCTGCAAGACGTTCCGGTGTAAAACCTGCACCGTCATCTTCTACAGAAAACCTGATGAACTGTTTATTCTCGTCCTTGTAATCAACATTCACAATCAGATGTCCCCGTCCCCGTTTATTTTTAATACCATGATAGATTGCATTTTCTACAAGTGGCTGAAGTGTAAGCTTAATCATTTTGAGATCAGCCAGCTCATCGTTCACATTGATTTCATAATTTAAAATATCGTTATAACGGATTTTCTGGATCGTAAGATAATTACGAATATGATCAAGTTCCTGTTGAACTGTAATCCACTCATGGCCGCGGCTTAAAGAAATTCGAAGGAAATTTGAAAATGCCTTTGTAATTTTTACAACTTCCTCAGTCTGTTCCTGTTCTGCAAGCCAGATAATTGTATCAAAAGTGTTGTACAAAAAGTGGGGAGTAATCTGAGCCTGCAGTGCTTTAACCTCAGCCTTCTGAAAATTTCGCTGTTCCTCAATATTTTTTTTAAGCAGAATATCAATCTGCTCTGCCATTGAGTTCATATTTTTTGCAAGAGGAGAAAGTTCTTCTACATCCGGAACATTAACACGGGCTTCCAGATTTCCCTGAGAAATTTCTGTTGAAAGACTCTGCATATCTTTTAACGGCTGCTTGATTGATTTTGAAACTATAATGTAACCGTTTATTGAAACAGCAAGTGAGAACAAAATGATTACAACCTGCAGGAATGAAAGTACAAGTGATGATTTTTTAATCGAAGCATTTGTCTTGTCAGCAGATTCAGTTTCTGCAAGAATAAAATCCTGCATGATGTCAGAAAACAATGCCGTGATAGTTCTTATTTCTTCAAGCTGTGCTTCATTTTCTGTTACAGAGCAGCCGTTTTTAATTTGTACTTCAAGCAGCTGTACATTACGTTTCAATGTAGTGCAGGCTCTGAATGCAACATCCAGCTTCTGCTTATTTTCTCTTGATTTTGTATTGATCTGCATTTCATCGATTCCATCAAAAATCGACTGAACCATACCGTATGGTTTACCAGTATAAAAATCTTTTTTACCGTTTACGATTTCCCAAAGTTCATTAGGAATATCAACTTTTGCAATCTGATTAATCTGGTTTGCAGTCCCTACATTGGTAATGATGCTGTCATATTGTGATGTATGAATCTGAGTAACAACAGTAGAATAAATTGCAGGAATGATCATAATTCCGATAATGAATACATATGACAGCTGCAAGGTTTTTGTAAAACTTTTTTTACTTTTAATTTTTAGTACCCCCTTGGTTTGTAAAGGGAGAAGTCATCGTTTTCTGTAAACACTGATTCGTGCATATATGTTACTTTAGGAATTTCTTTTCCGCTGGCGATCTGTTTTACAAGCTCCATCAGAATTGGTCCAAGATTTGGATTGCATTCAACAACGCAGTTCAATTTTCCTTGAATTAATGCATCAATTGATTTTTGTTCTGCATCGATTGAAATAATGATTGTATCATTTGCAGGAACCTGCTTCTGCTTAAGGGAATCTAAAAGGCCAAGTGTCATTGAATCATTATGAGAATAAATTGCATCAATCTTGTGACCTTTGTACATCAGCTGGCCTTTGCTTTCCACAAGAATCTTATCCATAATTTCTTTACCACGAGAACGCAAAAAATCACCGTCTTCAGAATATACGATATTGTATCTTGGATCATCTTTGATTACACTTCTGAAACCTTCTGCTCTTCCAGTTGCAACAGAAGAATTTTCAGTTCCCGAAAATTCCACAATATTAATTCTGTAACGATTATCCTTTGCACATTTTTCTACAAGGAATTTTGCAGCACTGCGACCTTCCTCAAATCCATTTTCACCAAGAAAACCTGCATACAAAGAAGGATCTGCCTTAATCTGCCGGTCAACAATTATCACAGGAATACCGGCATCTTTAGCTTCCTGAAGAACATTATCCCATCCATCTTCCACAATCGGAACAAATGCAATTACATCAACCTGATAGACAATAAAAGAACGAATTGCCTTTAACTGATTTTCCTGCTTCTGCTGAGCATCATCAAAAATAAGCTGAATATTCTTCGCTTCAGCCGCTTCAATTATAGACTGAGTATTTCTTGTACGCCATGCACTTTCAGAACCAATCTGCGAAAAACCAAGAATGAGACGTTCAGAAGGAATTTCTTCGTTCTTTTGTCTGTCGAAAATATTGGCTGTATTTCCGCGGATTTTAATAAAAAGAAAAACAGCAAGAATTACAAGAATTAATGAGAAGCCTGATATTAAGATTACTTTTGTTGAATGCTTCATTAATTAATTTGACCCGATGTAAAGAATAAATTGCCGCTTACCATTTCCTGTGAATATGGACTGATTGCAGCAGGAGCGTTTTGTGTTGAAATTTTTCCCATATTATAATTTTACAATGATATGGAGCTTGGGTCTATATTTTTTTTTCAGAATGCTTTCTTCCCAGAACCTCACGAAGCACAACACAACCGATAATAATCAAGCCACCAATAATGCAGAATATATCTGGAACCTCGTGAACAAAAATCAAAACCCATACTGGATTCATCAATGGTTCAATCATTGTAATAAGTGAAGCTGATAAAGCACGAACAGTTTTAATACCAACAGCGTACATGTAATTAGGAAGCCCCATCTGAACAGTTCCAAGAAGAACAAGAAAGATAAGTGATTTTACATCAGGCATTCCATTACCAGCTGCAAAACCTGCACTGATTCCGAATACAGCTGTAATAATTTGTGCAATCATAAAGGCATCGTTGGAGCTGTTAGCATCACTGTCTTCAACGCCTGCTTCAACTGCCGCAATCTGTTGTTTTCTCTGAAATAAAGTTGTTAGACCAAATGTAATTCCAGATACAAATCCAAGGATGTTTCCTAAAACTTCAGTCTGTGCAAATTCCCCTGATGAAGCACCAAAAATTGTATCAGCAAAAAACAGAAGCATTCCGATTACAACACCACCAATAGTGATGTAATCTACCTTCGTATTTTTTTCGCGAAGAAGAAATGGTCCAAAAGAAATTACCCATATTGGGAATGTATATTGAAGAAGAACTGCATTTGCTGCATAAGTCAATTTATTTGCAATACAAAAGGTAATCATTGTAAGAGCATAAGTGACAGCTGAAATCCAGAGATATATTGTTCGTTTTTTATCAACCGGCGGTTTTGTCTTTACTTCAGTATTTTCTTTTTCTGAAACTTTTGATCTGATTACAAAACGTGGAAATTTTTTTGAAAGTGCTGCAATTGTAAAAAAAGCAACCAAGCTTCGAAACCCTGCAATTGCAAATGAGTTAACAGTTACATATTTAATAAAAATTCCTGCAAGACTCCATCCTAAAGAACAAATAACAAGAGATAGAACACCACTAAATTTTTTCATAATACAACTCTACTTGAAAATAATAAGACTAACTGCACAAAGAATAAGCGAAACCGCCATTACAATGTTTACAAGCTTTGTATGATTGATAAAGAATTTCTGCAATGCAGCTCCTGTAAATAACCATACAAGATTTGCAATTGGTCCAGTCAAAGGAAGAAGAAGCCCCGTAATAAAAATTGGCCAGAACTCTCGCGTATTCGGAAGGATAAAAGTACTGATTGCAGTAATGCATGAAATCATTACTTTTACATTTGTAAGCTGAACTAAAAGTCCTCTCACAAATCCAGGCTTCTTTACTTTTTCAGGATCATCTGTATAAGAGGAACTAAGCATATGAATCGCAAGATAAACAAGATAAGCTGCTCCAATAAACGAAAGATATTTTACTTTGTCGTTTAATGCTGTTCCTAAAAAATAACATACAAGTGCAGAACTTGTACTTACGATTACAAAACCAATTAATAGTCCAAGCCACTGACGCATTGCAACCTTACGACCATATTGAATCGCTGTACCAAGTGAACAAAGATTTGCTGGTCCTGGAGTGATGGCAGTAATGTAAACGTAATAAAGAAATGGAATTACCTGCTCTGGTTTTAAAATCATAGATACATTTTATCGGAATATAAATAAAATTAAAATACATTATCTGGTATTGTCAAAATATTTAAATTTTCTATAATTTACAATGTCAGTTAAATTTATCTTTTAGAGGGAATTTTCGATGTTCACAATGGAATTAAATACAGATAATCGTATACCACTTTATCAGCAGATATATGAATTTATCAAAACAGAAATCATAAACGGAAACATTGCCAGTGATGAAAAGCTTCCTTCCAAAAGAACTCTTGCAAAAAATCTTGGCATCAGCACTTTAACTGTAGAAACTGCATATTCCCAGTTAAACGCAGAAGGCTTTATTTATTCCCTTCCAAAAAAAGGATACTTTGCTTCTAAACTCAAAATGACTGCACCCCTAGCAACAAGCAATTCAGAAAAAAAATCTACCGCCACTAATTCCCGCCCTGCTCAGTCGCAGCCGGAATACACCATTAACTTCTCTGACAGCCAGACCGATCCAGAAAGCTTTCCTTTTTCTGTTTGGGCAAAGCTCCTTCGCGAAGTTCTCAACACACACCAATACGATGTAATGAAAAACTCTCCGGCTCAAGGCACTTTAGTCCTTCGAAAGGCAATCGCAAAACACCTGCATCAATTCCGCGGAATGGATGTAAATCCTGACCAGATTGTAATCGGTGCCGGAACAGAATACCTTTATACGCTTTTAATTCAACTGTTCGGATTTGATAAAACTTACGCCATTGAAGATCCCTGCCATAAAAAAATTTCAAAAATTTACAACAGCTTCGGTGTAAAGACAGTACATATTCCCATGGACGAAAAAGGGATTCTCATAAAATGTCTTAATTCTAAAAAGGCTGATATTGTTCATATCTCTCCATCCCATCACTTTCCAACCGGAATCATCATGCCCGTTACACGCCGTTATGAGCTTCTAAACTGGGCATCAGAAAAAAGCGGACGTTATTTAATCGAAGATGATTATGATAGTGAATTTCGCTTCAACGGAAAGCCGCTTCCAACAATGCAAAGCATCGATAATTTTGAAAGAGTAATTTACATGAACACTTTTACAAAAACTCTTTCGTCAACAATCCGTATCAGTTACATGGTTCTTCCTAAAATACTTATGGAGGAATTTTCACGGAAACTGAATTTTTATTCATGTACCGTTCCTGTTATGGACCAGTACACTCTTGCTTCATTTATTGACCAGAATTATTTTGAAAAACACATCAACAGAATGCGAAAATCATGCGGATTAAAGCGAGATACATTTTTTTCTGCAATCGAAAAATATGACAGAAAAAAACATTTTTCAATCATGGAAGGTGATGCAGGACTTCACTTTCTTTTAAAGGTATCACAGGAATGTCTTGCAAAATTTACAGACAGCCTTATATCAAAAAAGATTAAACTGACTTCCGTTGCTGAATATTACAACAGACCGTCTGATCAAAATCAAAATATGTTTGTAATTAATTATTCATCGATACCATTAAATAAAATTGATGAAATTGTTAAAGAACTAACAACGGTATAAAAAAACCGTGAATCTTATGTTCACGGTCTGGTATTTTATTTAATCATTTTAATTACTGCTTTTAAATCACTTTTATCCTGTGACTTAATTGTAATTCTATAACCATCGTCTTCAGTTGCAAAACCACAATTTACTGTTTCGTCATACTTAATGGCAGATTTATACATAATGATAAACTCATTTAATTCCCCTGCCTGATAAACTTCTTCTGGAAGAATGTTTGTTGCAAGATCAAGGTAATAAACATTGTTCATATGCTTATTTGCATCAATAAAGTTTCTTTCAATATGAAATTCTTTTTCATAGTCAGTTTTTTCACTTTCTTTTAATTTTTCAATCCATGAATAATTAAAGTTCGTGCGTTCTGGTTCGCTGCCGTAAGCTTCATATAATTCTGGTGAAATCCGTTCAAGACGAAGTGTTTTTGCATTGATACGAATCCAGTTTGAAAGACCAGTTAGACAAAGTTCATTTTTTTCGTTGTATACTTCAAACTCACGACTTGCCTGAACGCCTTTCATATCACGGCTCCATGTTTTAATTGTAACTGTTTCACCGTACTGAGGACGCTTTGTTATTTTTACATGATAACCTGTTAAAAACCAGCGACCTTCACTTTCATTAATATCATCTTTTGCAACATGGCTGTGCATTGATGCAACATTTTCAAAAAGTTTAAGAAGTGATGTATTTGTTAAATTATAATCTTTATTAATATCGCTGTAACCGATATAAAATTTTGCTGTGAATACCATTTATTTCCTCTTCATTCATTATATAAAAATTTTAATTTTGTCAAAAGTATTTAACTCTTTTTTAAAAAGAATCCTTTCCTGTCCACAGAATAGATTTATATCTCTTTAATTTTATGATATAATAATTCTATGTCTACATCAATGATTATGGGAAACCAGGCAATTGCCCTGGGTGCATTAAAAGCCGGCGTAAATTTAGTTGCCGGATATCCTGGAACCCCTTCCAGTGAAATTATTGAATTCATTTCAAAATACAACAAGACAACTAAAACTTATGTTGAATGGTCAATTAATGAAAAAGCCGCAGTAGAAGTTGCAGCCGGTGCAAGTTATGCCGGAAGTCGAACTTTAGTTACAATGAAACAGGTTGGACTTAATGTTGCTTCCGACCCTGTCATGTGTCTTTCTTATGTTGGCGTTAAAGGTGGAATGGTTATCGTCTCAGCAGACGATCCAGGTCCTATTTCAAGTCAGACCGAACAGGACACAAGAAAATTCGGACAGTTTTCTAAGATTCCAGTATTTGATCCATCAACCCCAAAAGAAGCATACGAAATGATTCAGGAAGCCTTTGAGGTTTCTGAAAAATTCAACACTCCGGTTATTCTCAGACCAACAACCAGAGTCGATCACGCATACGAAAGTATGGAACTTCCAGAGCTTACAGAATGTCGTCAGCCTGGAATTTTTGAAAAAGACACACAGCGCTGGGTAATATTCCCACGCACTTCTTACAACAATCATAAACGTATCTTTGCCAGAAACGAAGAAGAGCTTCCACAGGTATTCAGCAAAAATCGTTTCAATTTTATTGACAATAATAAAGGCGGTGAAAATTCCCTTGCCTTTGCTGCAGGTGGCATCAGCTATCAGTATCTTAAAGAAGCAATTGAACTTCTTAAAAAGGAATTTCCTGACAATACAAATCTTAAAAATACTGAAATTCTTAAAATCGGAACTCCATATCCATTCCCAACCGAACTGGCAGAAGAATTTCTTATGAACAAAAGTCATGTTCTTGTTTTTGAAGAACTCGATCCTGTTATTGAAGAAAGCCTTATCCTTTTAAAAGGAAAAGCAAATCTTACTGCAACTATTCACGGAAAACTGGACAAAAAAGTTTCTGAAGCAGGCGAACTTACAGTAGAAAGCGTAAAAGAATGCGTAAAGGAATTTTTATCACTCACAGGCGATGTATCAAATAATTGCACAAAAAATTCCTCAGACAACTGTATAAATAATGCCTGTGATTTAACTCCACCTGAGCTTCCTATACGACCTCCAGTTTTATGTGCAGGCTGTCCTCACCGCGGTTCTTTCTATGCTGTTAAACAGGCAATGAAAGGTGAAAAAACTGTTTACTGTGGTGACATCGGATGTTACACACTTGGTAATGCTAAGCCTCTTGATATGTGTGATACATGTCTTTGTATGGGCGCTGACATCACAATGGCTCAAGGTTTCTACCATAATGAACCAGACAGAAAGTGCTTCAGCTTCATCGGAGATTCCACATTCTTTGCATCTGGACTTACAGGCGTTGTAAATGCAGTTTACAATCAGGCACACATTACAATTTGTATTCTTGATAACTCAACAACTGCTATGACTGGTCATCAGCCTCACCCAGGAACTGGTGTTACAATGATGGGCGAAATTGTTGAAAAAGTAAGCATTGAAAAAATGCTTACTGCTGCCGGCGTAAAATCAGTTGTTACGGTAGATCCATTCAATCAGACAGAAGCAGTTCAGGCTGTTAAGGACGCCGTTAAGGTTGATGGGGTAAGTGCAATCATCTTTAAAGCCCCATGTATCGCAGTGGCAGGAAAACTTGGCTTTGCTAAACCACAGTCAAAGTTTGTTAACTATGATAAATGTATCGGTTGTCAGAAATGTATAAAGGAACTTGGTTGTCCTGCATTAAGTGTAATTGCAGGCGAAAAGAAAGTAGAAATTGACAATTCCCTTTGTACAGGATGCAGTCTGTGCCAGCAGGTTTGTCCTTGTAAAGCAATTAATTAAGGCGGTAATCAATGAGTAAAAATATTTTAATTTGTGGCGTAGGCGGTCAAGGAACAGTCCTTGCTGCAAAAGTTTTATCACAGGCCGCCATTTCTAGTGGTGAAAAAGTAATGTCGGCAGAAACAATCGGAATGGCACAGCGTGGCGGTTCTGTTGTAAGCCATGTACGCATCGGAAGTGACGTATATTCACCTTTGATTTCTGAAAAAACTGCAGACATTATTATTGCCTTTGAGGCAGCCGAAGCAGTCCGAAATATACGATACCTTAAAGATAACGGACTTGTAATCGTAAACAAAAAAATTGTTCAGCCTGTTACTGCAAGTCTTACAGGAAAAACTTTTGATGAAGAAACAATGATCAGTTACCTTGAGAAAGTTTCAGGTAAAGTCATTGCTGTTGATACAGATCAGGCGTGCACTGACTTAGGAAATTCAAAGGTTGTAAATATTGTTCTGCTTGGAGCAGCCTGCAACACAGGCCTTATCGATAAAGAACAGATTAAATCTGCCCTTAAGCTTTTAGTAAAGCCAGAATTTTACGAACTTAACTGCAAAGCTGTTGATTATGTTAAATAACGAAAGATCTTAATGAAAGCTTTTCTATTTTTATCAATAGTTATTGCAATATAAACATGCTGTTTTATTATCTTTCCCTTTTAATTTGACAATTCAACAAATTAGAATTATTATTTATAGAAACAAAAAAAATATTTCAAATTTACAAGGTACAAAATGAAACTCACAGAAAAACAGCTTGAACAAATCAGAGCCCAGATTAAACGCGTAAAAGCCTGCGGAAATCCATTTTACACAGAACGTTTCAAAAACATTAACCCTGAAGATATTAAAGACCAGGAATCATTTGAGCGCCTTGTGCCATTCTGCACAAAACAAGATCTTCGCGATGCATATCCCCTTGGACTTGCAGCAGTTCCAGAAGATGACATTGTTCGCATACATTCTTCATCAGGAACTACGGGGTCACCTGTAATCGTTCCTTATACACAGAAAGATGTTGACGACTGGGCAACAATGTTCGCCCGCTGTTATGAGCTTGCCGGTATCACAAAAAAAGACCGCATTCAGATTACTCCAGGCTATGGCCTTTGGACAGCCGGAATCGGATTTCAGGCAGGTTGTGAAAAACTTGGTGCAATGGCAGTTCCAATGGGACCAGGAAACACTGAAAAACAGCTTATGATGATGCAGGATCTTAAATCAACTGTAATCTGTGCAACTTCCTCTTATGCTCTTTTGCTTGCAGAACAAGTAGAAGCTCGCGGCATCGGAAAAAACATCAAGCTTAAGAAAGGTGTTATCGGTTCTGAACGCTGGGGTGACAAAATGCGCGAACGCATCCAGTCAATTTTAGGCATTGAACTTTACGACATTTATGGTTTGACAGAATGTTACGGTCCAGGAATCGGTATCAACTGTGACAAGTCAGATGCAGGAATGCACATTTTCGATGATTACATTTATCTTGAAATTCTCGATCCACAGACAGGTCTTCCTGTTGAAGACGGACAGATCGGTGAAATTACTCTTACAACACTTGTTAAGGAAGGCGCTCCATTATTCCGTTTCAGAACACATGACCTTGCAGCCTTTGTTACAGAAAAGTGTCCTTGTGGAAGAACTTATCCTAGAATTACACAGATTCTTGGCCGCAGCGATGACATGGTAAAAGTAAAGGGAAACATCATCTTCCCTAGCACAATCGAAGATGTAATAAAATCTGTTCCTGGAACTTCAAGTGAATATCGTGCTGTCATTGAACATGTGGACGGAAAAGACAAGATGACAGTATTCGTAGAAGTTGAAGGTGGAACAGACCGTGTAGAAGTTTCATTGGGAATTCAGTACCACTTTAAACAGAAATACAACATGACACCAGAAGTTCAGGTTGTAGGAGTCGGTGAACTTCCTCGCTCAGAAAAGAAAACAAAGCGTATCGAAGATAAGAGATATGAATAAATAAGCACTATCATTAAAAGCACAGATACACCGAGAAAACTATGAAATTTTTTTCAAAAATTTCATAGTTACTTAGTTCCGGTTATGACAGTTTTTCTGCTCTTTTAATAATTTACTTTTTTTTCTTTTTGCATGTTTTACTGCAACAACCGCAATCACATCCACAATTACAGCCGCCTTTCTTTCTTTTTTTTATTAGAACCATCACCGCAGCTACAATCATTGCAAGAACAATTGCTCCGATCAGCAAATCAACGATTTTAATTCCTAATATCATGAAACACCTAACATTGTTAAAAGAGGCTTAAATGCAAAGCACAACAACCATGCTAGCACACATTGAAAAACAACTACACTAATTGCCCATTTAGCTCCAAGTTCCCTTTTTACTGCGGCAATTGTTGCAACACATGGAGTATAAATAAGTGAAAAAATTAAAATCATTGATGCAGTCAAAGTTGAAATGGCGTTTGTAATTCCAGCTTCGCCAAAGAGAATTGAAATCGTAGAAACTACACTTTCCTTTGCCATAAAACCAGAAATTAATGATACAACAATTCGCCAGTCACCCAAGCCGATTGGTTTGAATACAGGAACTAAAAAACCACATATCTTTGCCATAATCGAGGTACTGGAATCATTAACAAAATTAAAATGCAAATCAAAACTCTGAAGGAACCAGACACATACTGTAGCAATCAGAATAATTGAGAAGGCCTTAACAAGAAAATCCTTTGCTTTTTCCCATAAAAGCTGAAGTACATTTTTTGCTCCAGGCATTCTGTAATTAGGAAGTTCCATTACAAAAGGAACTGCTTCACCTTTGAACAATGTTTTGCGATACACAAGAGCCACAAGAACACCTGTCACAATTCCCAGAAGATACAGACCCGCCATGATAAATCCGCCTTTTCCAGGAAAGAACTGACTTACAAAGAACGCATAAATCGGAAGCTTGGCACTACAACTCATAAACGGTGTAAGTAAAATTGTCATCTTACGGTCACGTTCACTAGGAAGCGTTCTTGTTGACATTACCGCAGGAACTGAACATCCAAAACCAATCAGCATCGGAACAATTGAACGACCGGACAAACCGATTTTGCGAAGGAGTTTATCCATCACAAATGCGACACGAGCAATGTAACCTGAATCCTCAAGCATAGAAATAAAAAAGAACAGGGTTACAATAATCGGCAAAAAACTTAGAACACTTCCCACACCTGAAAAAATTCCATCAATAACAAGGCTATGTAATGCAGCGTTAACATCAAGTTTTGTCAGTGCCGTGTCGGTCAGCACTGTAAGTTTATCAATTCCTTTTTCAAGAAGGCCCTGAAAAAATGCTCCGATGACATTGAATGTTAAATAAAAAATTCCTATCATTATTAAAATGAAGGTTGGTATGGCAGTGAATTTTCCAGTAAAGATTTTATCCAGTTTTTCACTTCGACGGTGTTCTTTACTTTCTTTTGGTTTAATGACGCACTGATGACACATTCTTGTAATAAACGAAAATCTCATATCAGCAATCGCAGCGCTACGATCAAGCCCTCGTTCATTCTGAAGCTGCAGAACAATGTGTTCAATAATTTCTTTTTCGTTTACATCAAGCTCGAGTTTATGAACGATTAACGGATCGCCTTCAATAATTTTTGAAGCCGCAAATCTTACAGGAATTCCAGCCTTTTCTGCATGATCCTGAATAATATGAATAACAGAGTGAATCGCACGATGCACTGCACCGTTATTATCTTCTACATCACAAAAATCCTGACGCAATGGTTTTTCCTGATAGTGTGCGATATGAATTGCGTGTTTTATAAGTTCATCAACACCCTGATTTTTATTTGCAGAAATCGGAACAACAGGAACTCCCAGCATGCTTTCCATTTTATTGATATCGATTGAGCCACCGTTACCAGTAACTTCATCCATCATGTTCAACGCAATTACAACAGGAATTTCCATTTCAAGGAGCTGCATCGTAAGATAAAGATTGCGTTCAATGTTTGAAGCATCAACAATATTGATAATTGCCTTAGGTTTTTCATCAAGCACAAAATTCCGTGAAACGATTTCTTCACTTGTATATGGAGACATTGAATAAATACCTGGAAGATCTGTTACAGAAGTATTTGGATATCCAATGATGACTCCGTCCTTACGATCAACTGTTACGCCAGGAAAATTTCCGACATGCTGATTAGAACCTGTAAGACGGTTAAACAATGTGGTCTTACCACAGTTTTGATTTCCAACAAGGGCATAGGAAAGAATTGTATCATCAGGAAGAGGTTTTTCATGCTTATCATCATGATAAATACCACCTTCTCCAAGTCCCGGATGGTGAATTGATTCTGAATCTTTTTCAACAGGTTTTGAAAGTTCGGTGATTTTTTCTATCGTTATATGTGCTGCATCATCTTTTCGAAGAGTCAGCTCATAACCATGAAGAGTAAACTCCAGTGGATCTCCCATTGGTGCTGCCTTTACGAATTGAATTTCTGTCTCAGGCAAAATTCCCATATCAAGAAAATGCTGTCTTAACGCTCCAGTTCCACCAACGGCTGTGATTTTTCCACATTCGCCGATATTTAAATCCCTTAAAGTCATATAATGATTAGCCTCTTCTTTTGTTTGTATACAAAAATGCATAGATAGGACAGAGTGTTACCAATGAATGAATACGGTGAAAAATCAAACAGATTAGAAGAAGAGAGATAAAAGCAATGCGAATCTTATTCATAAAAAAATTGTACCTAAATTTTGAATATATTTCCATAATATTTTCAAAATTTTCCACAGTCCCGCATATGATGTCGTAAATCTTTTATCTCATGTGGAATTATGCAGTTCCGCCATAATTCCACTTATGTCTATCAGTATATCAATTGATTAAACGGTGGTGCGGCTTGACCGCGACATCCGCTTTGAAGCTTTGAAAATCATTAAGGCCCCAGGCTTATCATGCTAAGATAGATAAGTCCATCAGGGCACAATATCCTAATTAATTCGACAGGGGGACCTTAATGAGATTCTATAAGAACCAGCATCAATTTTACATCGGCATCGACCTGCATGCAAGGACTATGTATGTCTGTGTCATCAACAATCTTGGTGAAACCGTATTCCACAAGAACATGGCCTGT
>JAHAZA010000040.1 GCA_018385415.1 Treponema sp.
TCGATGAGAAACGTAAGTGGCAAAAAAAATATCCACCTTCGGGTTGCCGCTTCTTGTGTTGTGAAAAATGCATGCAATTTCTCTTATGTCTTTGCCGTTTACAAAGAGTTCGCAGATTTTTGAAAAAGAGCCGCCCCATTTTTTAAGTATGTATCTGTTACTGAAGCAATATCTTTTCCGTAAAAATCAGCACACCGAGAAAATTCCCGATGTGCTATTGAAAAAATAATTACTGATTTGCAAGTCCTATCATAAGTAACAAGAGGGCGATTATACCAACTGTCCATCCAACGATTTTTTTCTGGTCTTTTTTCAAATCTTTTTTGAGCCAATACTGATAGACAGTTTCAAAATCCTGAACGATTTCTTCAGGTTCACCGCTGAATGTTAATTTTGCCATTGTAGAGGCAAACTCTGCATCTGCCGCCCTTTCCTGTGCCTTTTCTGCTGCATTAGCCTGTTTTTCGATAGCTCTTGCTTGTGCCTCTGCGAGCCGTGCATTTGCCTCACTTTCTTTAGAAAGAGCTCCGTTTCCGCCGCCGCCAAAAGCTCCTGCACGCTTACAATCCGGGCAAATAGGCTTTTTCACCGCGACATTCGTAAAAATAGTACTTCAACATTCCGCCGATTATCTTTGGCATTTCTGTTCCGCAGCAGGTAATTAAGTTTTCCCTTGCAATGTCTCCTACTGGATTTATAAATTCCACATCAAGATTTTTGTCACGCAGAAATTTCATTCTTTTTCCAACGGCGGTATGTCCTTGAGAATCTACAAGAGCGTTGAATTCTTCCATTATTTTCTCAGAGATTTTACCTGTTACTTTGTATTCAAAATTTGTATTGTCACCGCTCGCATTGAAAAGCGTCGCCCCAGCATCGATGTCTGACTTGCAGGAAAAACCCATTATCTGATTTATCCCGGAACGGTAGTCCTGTGTTTCAAGAACAATATCCTGGGTACCGCCGAAAAAGTCATTAGATTTTTCTGCCGGAGATTTTAATTTGGTTATGCTAAGACTTTCCAGAAAGTCGGTTACATCTTTATTCGTGAAAGTCGTTTCCGTTGATGAAACTATCATATCCCAGACTTTGTTCTTGTAGTTTGAGATTTTACTGCAATCTACAGTTGCGATTTCATTTTCGTTGAGTTTTATCTTTATCTTTTCGCCTGTGTAATAGCTGTACTTTTTTCCCTTTATTTCTTCACGGATGATTCTTATGATATTCAGAAATTTGTCACGGATTTTCTTCATGTCCTTATCGGCAGCATACACTTTCCCGTCGCTAAGAAGTTTGAAGAATATGTAAATTTCTTTTCATTCGCCTTTGTTGCCTTTAAGTTCCATTTACTTTTCCTCCGATTTTGCAAGTTTTTTTTTTATTTCCCCTGCGATTGCCGCAATGACCGGAACAGAAACGCTGTTTCCGAACTGTTTGTAAAGGTGAGTGTCAGCAAGCACAAGTTTGTAGCTGTCGGGAAAAGCTTCGTGCCTTGCCTTGTGCCGTTTTAAAGTCTCTATGTAAGTGGTGCTTAGATAATACTTTGCGGAAACCGGATTTTCTTCCAGGATATCGCGTATTGTTTTTGACGAATCCGTACTTTTTGGAAAATTGAATTCTTCTATTTCAAGATCTTTTCTAAAACAGACTATGTATATTCTTTCGCGATTCTGAGGTACGCCGAAGTCTCTGCTGTTCAGTATTTGAGAAAATACATTGTACCCCAAATTTTCAAATGTCGATTTTATGATTTTGAAAGTTCGGCCTTTGTCATGGATTGTAAGACCTTTTACGTTTTCGCAGAAAATTACTTTTGGCTTGTGTTCCTCGCAGATTCTTGCCACGTCAAGAAAAAGCGTGCCGCGGCAGATTCCCTTGTAATTGTCGTCGAAGCCTTTTCTTTGTCCTGCCATGCTGAACGCCTGACACGGAAAACCTGCAAGACAGATATCGAATGTTGGAATTTCTTTTTCGTTTATTTTTGTGATGTCGCCCGCTATTTCTTTTGGACTTTCAAAATTAGCCTTGTATGTTTTTTGAGCGTATTCGTCCCATTCCGAGACAAATACTGTTTCTGAATTTTTCTTGAAGGCCTGTTCGAATCCAAGCCTTATTCCACCAATACCTGCAAACAGGTCGATGAACTTGTAGTATGACATTCTCGTTTTCGTTTGAGAAAAATGTCATACTGGAATTATTAATGATTAGATTTTAATATTCTTTTCCAGCCCAGCGGGCTGTGCGTATAACAACGGGTTGTACCGCACGTGGCTTGACCGCGTGTCGGCTTTGAATTTCTTGTTTGGCGATTTTATTTCCACTCTATATATATTTCTTCAAGCAAAACTAAATTGCAACATCTTTGCTTTACAATCTTATCATGCTCTGAAAGATTATTTTCATCTTCAAAAATTAATTTTCGTAAATATTCGGCAGTTCTCAAAATACCTTTTTCATCAGCCCTTATTGAGTTGTACTGATTCTGAAGCAGACGACGGTATTTTACATCAGCTATATTGGCAATATCAATTTCAAGCAATGCAGAATCCAAAACAGGAATCATATTATTAAAATTTATTGCACCATACAGACCATTGTTTATTTTTCTGAAATCCTTGCCGTTTTTCATTTTTTTATGCTTCGGTTTAGGAGATGAAAATGGTGCATAGTATTTTACTGAATTGATTTCAAGTACAACCCCGACATATGGGCGAGTCTGATTTTTGTTTTCAGCAACCTTTGTATCAAACTTCTGCAAGTAAGCTATAAAATCGTCTTTTATGTGATAAAACTTCATATTACCTTTGTAAAAAAATAAAAGGAGCCATTTCCGACTCCTTTATAAAAAACTTGCGTTTTTTGGTTTTCACTTAATGGCAGAAACTCGCCGCTTTTTTAGCATCTCACTTTGTGGTAGAGATTCACCGCTTTTTTAGGGCTTCTCTAATATGGTGGAAGCTCACCTACAATTCTAATATAGCAAAGATAAAGTATGCCGTCAAGATTCAAATTCTCTTGTAAACAATTTTATTTGCCGCTGTTGTTCACAATTCTGTCCGCAAAGCCTTTGTCTATGGTGTCCATCAAAGTTCTGGTCATTAGAGAGATTGCTTCCCTGCGGTCTTTGTCATCGTTCAGGGGTGTTTCATTTATAATTGAGTATATCGGCTTATTTTCATAGAAAATGGACATTTTGATTGGATTTGCACTGACCATCTTTATGTCAAACGGAAATTCATGTGGAAAATACTGATAAACATAGCCGAATTCTTGATTTTCTTTATCCATAGCGTACTCCAAAAAACACTGCATAGCCGTAAAGGCTGTGCAGCTAAGAAATTAGTTGTCTGTGTTGTAGCCCATAGCTTTAAGAGCTTTTAAGTTAGAAATTGAAAGGTTATCGCAGACAATTGCACCTGGCTCAATGGTTATCTTTGCACCTTCAGGGAACACGATTGTGCCTTTATAGTCGCTAGAACTACCAATACGGATTGATCTGTTTTTCGTAATTTTTTTCAATGAGTTTGGTAGTATAAGTTTTTTAATTTTGCTGTTATATGGCATTATAGGAAGCTCTTCGTATCCTTCCTCGAATGACATTTCAATTTCTTCTTCCTTAAAATCAATTGTACCGTATTTAAGGATATGGGTACTTTGATCCGGAAATTTAAATCCTGGATTTATCCAATGATACTGATTGTCGCCGCCAAGGTAGCCGTTCTTATAAAGACCTGCCCAAGTCCAGTTTTTTGGCCAAGTGAATTTCTTTTCAGGAACAGAAATATATATTTTAGAATCAATATTCTCTCCTGGATATAAGAAAATGATTTTTCTGTCAACAGGAATCGTCTTCTGTTCCGTAAGATCTACAAAACCGCACCAAATGAAAGGCTGGTCTTTGTCCCTTAAGAATTCAATTTGCGGATATTTAACACTAGTATTACTAGCAAAATATACAACGGATGCAGGTATTATTATTTTATCTACATAAATATCAGTATTCCCGTCAAACTCGACTATTATTACCTTGCAGCCCTCAATTTCTTCGGGAACTTCAATTTTTTCCCCACGAACATTTCCTTTATAGTAGGTTATAGCAATATAATCCCCTTGGGGATTCAGTTCCTTGAACTTTTCCGCAAGAAATTTTACTTCTTTCTGGTCTACAAGCTCATATCCGAAATCACTTTCAGGATTTGCCGCAAAGCAAGCAAAAGACATAGCCAGCATCGCGCCGACTGCCAAAATAATTTTTTTCATAAAAAATATCCTCCGAGTTTAATGTCCTCCGACTATTTCTTTTGAGGTCAAACCTCAGTATCTGAATTAAATTATACAATCAGATTCTTTCCCTGTAGTCAGTGAAAACTCACTTTATTTTGGTGAGTTTTCTCTATATATTTTTGCTGGATGATGAAGTAAAATAAAAGTATGATTAGCGTAATCAGTGTAGACGACCACGAAATGATAAGCCTGGGGCTTAAAAGTATGTTTTCGGAAACTTCAGATATCAGTCTGAGCCACTTCTGCAAGACAAGGGAGGAACTTGTACCTTTTATAGAGTCAAAAACTTCAGAAGAACTAAAAGATATGATTGCTATGGTCGATATCAAGCTTG
>JAHAZA010000046.1 GCA_018385415.1 Treponema sp.
AACCAGACAAGAGGTGATCTTGCATACAATATTACTGACGTTGATGCAAAAGTTCCAGAAGATACACTTCGTGCTCTTGCAGGAATTGAATCAGTAATTAAAGTAAGACCTATTTTTGGTTAAGAAAAATAAGGGGTAAAAAATGGGGATGACCAATAAGTATTGTCATGCTGAACTTGATTCAGCATCTACGCTATATACAGTGCATAGATTCCGAAACGAGTTCGGAATGACGCTACGCAACGAACTTTTTGGTCAGCCCCTTTTAAATTAGTTAATAATCATTCTCAATTACTCATCAAAATCCCCGGTCTTGATTTCATTTGTAATTCTTTTCCAGCTTTCGTATCTGTCTTCGAAAATTACTCCGGCATATACAGCCTCAAGGATTTTGCATCCAGGTTCGTGAATGTGGGAGCAGCTTGCACCGAATTTGCATTGACCAAGTAATGGTTTCATTTCAGGAAAGTATAATGCAGTATCCTGCCAGTCAATTTCGTGAAGAATAAAGCGACGGATTCCTGGGGTGTCGATGAGGTTTGCTGCTGTATTTTCTTTACCTGAAATTTTTTTGTCAATGTTCAGGTGCATCAATGTTCCTTTTGTGGTTGTGTGCTGACCGCGTCCATATTTTTCAGAAAGCTCTCCGGTGCGCTGAACTGCTGTGTTGTCCAGTGCGTTTACGATGCTTGATTTTCCGATGCCTGATTGTCCTACGAGAGCTGTGGTTTTGTTTTCGATTATGTCTGAAAGTTCTTTTAAGCCTTCACCTGTTTTTGCAGAAACTTTTAAAACCTTGTAGCCGAGATTCTGCCATATTGAAATGCGTTCAAGAAAATCCGGATCTTCTGCACCTTCAACGTCACATTTATTGCAGACAATTAATGGTGTAATTCCTGCAACATCGGCCTGAATTAATTCCCTGTCTATAAATCGTGGACGAAATGGTGGTTCATCTGGAGTTGTGACTAGAATAAGATAGTCAAGATTGCTTGCTAAAAGCTGGGGAGCATTTCCTTTGATGTTCCAGCGGGCAAATGTGTTTGTACGTGGAATTAAATTTATAACCTGTCCTTTGTCGTTATTGATAGGATCAATTTCGATTTCCACAAAATCGCCTGGTGCAAGGGGGTTATAGAATTTTTTATCAGTTTTAATTACTTTCCCTTTAATGGAGCACTGACGTATAACTCCGTCGTCACACTCACAGGTAAAAAGATTATTTGTTCCGCTTAAAACTAATGCACGCATACCATAATTATAAATTGTAAAAGAAAAATTTGAAAGTATTTTAATAAAAGTGAAGGTAAAAAAAAGAAAGACGTGAGCGGACGCGCCGGCTAACCGCAGATTTGAAACGTTCGCGAATGGAGCGAAGCGGAATGAGCCGGATACATCTTACGTTTCGCATCGAGGATTAGACGGACGTACGCGGAAGTCTTTCTTGTTTTTTGTATTCAATAATTATTATTAATTGAAAATTTTACAAATTTCTTCTATAATTAATGTTATGGGTGGAAAAATTTCAAAATCAGCGGGAACAAAAGCCGCTGCAACTAAGGCTAAGTCTGCCTCAAAGACTACTTCTAAAGCAGCCGCAAAACCAGCTGCTAAAACTCAATCTAAAACTACGGCAAAATCAGCTGCTGCAAAGCCGTCTGCTAAAACAACGGTAAAAGCTGCAACTAAGGCAGCTACTAAAAAACCGACAGCAGGTGTAGATGAAAACGGAACATTCCGTGCATGGGATAATGCGAAAACGGTAAGTAAAAAGCCTGTAGAGAAAAAAGCAGACTTCGTTCCAGGAACAACAGCAGAACAGGCTGCAAAAAAACTTGCAGCGGCAAAAGCAATTGACCCGGGTGCAAAGTCGGCTCCAAAAAAAGTTGCTGATTATACAGATGATCAGATCAAACATCTTGATGCTCTTGAACATATTCGTCTTCGTTCGGGAATGTATATCGGACGTCTGGGTGACGGTTCAAACCAGAACGATGGTATTTATGTTTTATTAAAAGAAGTAATTGATAACTCAATCGATGAATATATTATGGGCTTCGGTAAAAAAATCGAAGTTTCAGTTAAAGATAACCGTGTAAAGGTTCGTGACTACGGACGAGGTATTCCGCTTGGAAAAGTTGTTGAATGTGTTTCTGAAATCAATACTGGTGCAAAATACAATGACGATGTTTTTCAGTTCTCTGTAGGTATGAACGGTGTAGGTACAAAAGCTGTAAATGCTCTTTCTTCATACTTCCGTGTTATTTCAATTCGTGACGGCGAATGCTGTGAAGCAGTATTCGAAAAGGGAAAGTTAAAGACACAGCGCACAGGTAAGTTAAAGGAAAAACAGCCAAACGGAACTTTCTTCGAATTTGTTCCAGATGAAGAAGTGTTCGGAAAATATTCGTTCAACATGGAATATGTTGAACGAAGAATGTGGAACTACGCTTACCTTAATTCAGGCTTAACATTAAAGCTTAACGGTCAGGACTTTGTAAGTCACAATGGTCTTCTTGATCTTTTACAGAACGAAATCGAAGAAGAAAGTCTTTATCCTGTAGGAAGTTACACAGGAGAACATCTGCAGTTTGCGTTCACCCACACAAATGCATATGGAGAAAACTATTTCTCATTCGTAAACGGTCAGCATACATCAGATGGTGGTACACACCTTAATGCATTCAAAGAAGGATTCCTTAAAGGTGTAAATGACTTCTTTCATGCTAACTACAAATCAGAAGATGTCCGTGAAGGTATCACTGCTGCAATTCTTGCAAAAGTAAAAGATCCTGTTTTCGAATCACAGACAAAGAATAAACTTGGTAATACAGATATCCGTCAGTGGATTGTAAGTGAAACTCAGTCTGGCCTTGATGACTGGCTTCACAAAAATCCAAAGGCTGCAGAACGTTTAAAGGAAAAAATCGAGCACAACGAAAAGATGCGTACTGAACTTGCAAGTGTTAAAAAACTTGTTCGTGAACAGACAAAGAAAAATTCAATCCGTATCGAAAAGCTTGATGACTGCCGTTACCATCTTGGCGATGGACCTAAAGGTGCTTCTTCAATGATTTTCATTACAGAAGGACTTTCTGCATCGGGCGTAATGACTCATTCCCGGGATGCAAATACACAGGCAATCTTCAGCCTTCGTGGTAAACCTGAAAACATGTACGGTAAAAAACAGAGTGACATCATCAAAAACGATGAATTGTTCCAGCTTATGAGCGCTCTTGGAATTGAAGATTCAGTTGAAAATCTTCGTTACTCAAAAATCGTAATTGCAACCGATGCCGATAACGATGGCTTCCACATCAGAAATCTTCTTCTTACATTCTTCCTTGGCTATTTTGAAGAATTGATTACAACAGGCCGCGTATTCATTCTTGAAACTCCATTGTTCCGTGTAAGAACAAAGAAAGAAAATATTTACTGTTACTCAGAAGATGAACGTGATGCTGCACAGAAACAGCTTGGAAAATCTTCAGAAACATCACGCTTCAAAGGACTCGGAGAAATTAACCCAAGTGAATTCAAGCAGTTTATTTCACCGGAAACAATTCATCTTACACCTGTAGAAATCAGTCAGCTTAAAGTTATCCCTCAGCTTCTTGCATTCTATATGGGAAAGAACACACCAGAACGCCGTGCGTTCATCGAAAAAAATCTTCTGTCTAATGCAGAAATCGACGTATAAGGTGGGAGAAGAAAATGGCTTTTGTAAAAAATATTTTTGATAAAAACTTTATTGAATACGCAAGTTACGTAATCCGTGACCGTGCGATTCCTGATCTTGAAGACGGATTAAAACCTGTACAACGTCGTATTCTTCATACTTTGTTTGAAGTCGATGATGGTTACTTTCAGAAGGTTGCAAACGTTGTAGGTCGTACAATGAAATATCACCCACATGGTGATGCTTCAATTTATGGAGCTCTCGTTAACCTTGCAAATAAAGAAATCTTTATTGAAAAACAAGGAAACTTCGGTAACAAGTTTACTGGTGACGGAGCATCTGCAGGACGTTACATTGAATGTCGCATTCATCCGATGGCAAAGGAATTCCTTGTAACAAATAAAGCAATCACTCATTACATTCCTAACTACGATGGTCGTGGTGAGGAACCTGAAGTTTACCGCGCAAAAATTCCTCTTGCCCTTATTATGGGTGCAGAAGGAATTGCTGTTGGTATGAGTACAAAGATTCTACCTTACAACCTTAAAGAAGTTCTTGAAGCAGAAATCAAATGTCTCAAAGGTGAAAAATACGAAATCTATCCTGATGTATTTACCGGTGGGTTGATTGATGTTTCAAACTATAATGACGGTAACGGAAAAATCGTAACCCGTGCAAAGTTTGATACAAGCGACGAAAAGAAAATCGTAATTACAGAACTTCCTGTTGATACAAATGCAAAGTCACTTCTTGATTCGATTGATTCTGCATACAAAGCAGGAAAGATTAAAATTAGTTCTGTAGATAACTTTACAACAGACCAGTGTTGTATTGAAATTAAACTACCTCGTGGTGTTTATGCAAACGAAATTGTACCTGCACTTTATGCTTACACTGACTGTGAAAAAACAATCAACTGTCAGATGCTGGTAATCAAAGACAATATGCCTGTCGCAATGACTGCTACAGAAATCATTAAATACTATGCTAAAAAACTTACCAACATAATTAAAGATGAACTTGAGTTTGAACGCGGAAAATTAACTGATGAACTTCATGTCAGAACATTGGAACGCATTTTTGTTGAAGAACGTATCTATAAAAAGATTGAGGAACAGAAAACTGCAGAAGATGTAAAAAAAGCTGTTATCAAAGGTTTTGTTCCATTTAAGAATGAACTGGTAAGAGAAATCAGTGATGACGATATTGAACATCTTTTGCAGATTCCTATTCGACGCATCTCACTTTTTGACATTAACAAGAATAAAGATCAGGTTAATGCAATCAATGCCCGATTAAAGGAAATTGCAAAGCGCCTTAAAAATCTCACAGCCTGTGCTGTTGAATATCTT
This sequence comes from Treponema sp., assembly GCA_018385415.1. Lineage (GTDB taxonomy): Bacteria > Spirochaetota > Spirochaetia > Treponematales > Treponemataceae > Treponema_D. The sequence continues at coordinate 5,032 of JAHAZA010000046.1, forward strand.
AACGGTATGATTGAAAAGTTTGCCAAATACGGTGATCTTGAACGCCATACAGAAGTTACAACATTCACTGCCGTTGAAGTTAAGAAAATTGTTAAGAGAGATCTTCCTCTCCGTTATGATGATAAAGGTTATCTTGGAACAAATGTTTCTGGAGGAACAGAACTTATTAAGGTTACTCCATTTGACAGAATCTTTTTTGTTCGTAAAAGCGGACTTTATATGGTTTGTGATGTTCCACAGAAGCTCTTTGTTGATAGTGGAATGTGGTATTGTAACTATGCTGATAAAGAAATCATTAACAATGTACTCTTTACTATCATTTATCGTGATCCAAAAACTAAATACTGCTTCATTAAACGTTGTCGTGTTCCAAGCTGGATTATGAATCGTGACTACAACTTTGCTCCTGATGGTATGGAAGTTCTTCATGTTGATACAAGAGTTAAGTTCAAGTTTACATTGAATTACACAAAGAAACCTCGTGTTACAAAACTTACAGAAGAATTTAAAGTAGGTGACTTTGTTGAAAAAGGATTGAAGGCAAACGGTGTAAGACTTGCCAACAAAGAAGTTGATTCTGTAACTGTTGAAGCTGTAAATCCTGAACTTTTCAAAACTGAATAATGTTTTATAAAGCTGGAGTTTTTTCAAGGTATGAACTGTCTGACTAAAAAAATTGAAACAGAGTTGGTAGTAAAAAATTCCCGCTTTATAAACGAACTGTTTATCTGTGAGTCACAAAGCGCAGCCCGTGATTTGATTAAATCCCAGAAAGAAAAATATCAGGATGCAAGTCATGTGTGTCACGCTTTTGTAATCGGTAATAATGCCGAAGTTCTTGGAATGAGCGATGCAGGTGAGCCCAGCGGTACTGCCGGCCGTCCTATGCTGGATGTTCTTAAGGGAAGTGGCATTACTAATATCGTTCTCACTGTTACCCGATATTTTGGTGGAACACTTCTAGGTACCGGAGGTCTTGTTAAAGCTTACGGGGACTGTGCAAAAACTGTAATTGAAAAAGCTATTGAAGAAAATGCCGTTGAAGAAATACTTGAGAAGAAAGAATTTTCTATTTCGATGGATTACGGACTATATGAAACTGTAAAGCGAAAAATTTCAGATTTTAAGCTTTATGATATCAGTGAAGATTATTCAGATGTAGTTGTACTAAAAGGTAAAATCCTTGCAGAACAGTTTGATGACTTTGCTCAAAGGATTAAAAATCTTTCTGGAGGAAGAATCAATTTGTAGCAGAAATTGATCGATGAACAAAACCTTTTGTAAAAGATTAAAAGGAAAAAACAATTATCAAAGACGGGCTTGAAACATCAGATAGCAGAAAGTAAAAAATTCAGCCTTTGGAATTTCGAAAGTACGAAGGTGTGCGTTTAAGAAAAAAAAAAGGACTGCCTAAAGTGATGATTGTGTAAATCAAAAATCTTTAAGACAGTCCCTTTTTTTTGATTAAGAACTAAAAATTATTTAACAAATTCTTTCTTCAAGAAATCAAGATCCAATTCTGGGTAAAGAACATGTGCACTCAAAAGTTTGTTAACACGTGCTTTTGCTTCTTCCTGAACTTTAGGATCAAGTTCAATCTTACCTTTTGCAGGTTTTCCTTCTTTTGTAAGACCAGGTTTTGTTCCTTTAAGTACAAGGTCGATGATGTCACTGACTTCTTTCATGTCTGCTTCGTTCATACCAAGTGTAGTAAGAGCTGGAGTACCGATACGGATTCCAGATGTCCACCATGCACCGTTTTTGTCGTAAGGAAGTGCATTAGCGTTTGCTGTTACACCACACTGGAAGAGGGCAGCTTCTGCCTGTTTTCCTGTAAGGCCGTAAACTGTCACGTCACAGAGCATAAGGTGGTTGTCAGTTCCGCCTGTCTGGAGAGGAATGCCGTGTGATTTACATCCTTCTGCCAGAGCCTGTGCGTTTTTAACAACTTGCTGTGCCCATGCCTGGTAAGAAGGAGTACGAGCTTCTTTGAATGCAATTGCTTTTGCAGCCATTACATGTGGAAGTGGTCCTCCAAGTACCATTGGACAACCCTTGTTTACGTAATCAGCATATTCAGCTTTACAAAGGATCATAGCACCACGAGGTCCGCGGAGTGTCTTGTGTGTTGTTGTAGTAACGATGTCTGCCCATTTTACAGGATCGTAGTCACCAGTAAATACTTTACCAGCAACGAGACCTGCAAAGTGTGCCATATCTACCATGAGAACTGCTCCACATTTGTCAGCAATTTCTCTAAAGCGTTTAAAGTCGATTTTTCTTGGGTAAGCAGAGAATCCTGTAAGAAGAATCAATGGTTTTACTTCCATTGCCTGTTTTTCGATTGCATCATAGTCAAGAAGTCCTGTTTTTTCATCAACACCGTATGGGTGAGATTCGAACATTCTTGCTGATACATTCATTTTATAACCGTGAGTCAAGTGACCGCCACAAGAGTAGTCCAGACCCATAAGTTTCTGATTACCGAACTTCTTTCTAAGATCATCAAACTGTTCAGCAGTAAGATCATTCAAGGATTTAACACCAAGCTGTTCGAGAGTAGGTGTTTCTACCTTTGCAGAAAGGATTGCCCAGTAAGCTACGAGGTTTGTATCAGCACCTGAGTGTGGCTGAACATATGCATAGTCTGCACCAAAAAGTTCCTGTGCTTCTTTAGCTGCTGTCATTTCTACAGCATCTACGTTTACACAACCGCCATAGTAACGGTGTTCTGGATATCCTTCTGCATATTTGTCAGTAAGGAGGTTTCCCATTGCAAGCTGAACGCTGAGTGAACAGTAGTTTTCACTTGCAACAAGCTTTAAGTGCTTGCGCTGGTTTTCAAGTTCGTTAACAACGCTTGCTGCGATGTCTGGTCCAACCTGACTTACAGTCTGAAGGTTTGCAACATAAGCTGTCATTGCAGCGTTTGGTTTTCCGCCACATGAAGCAAGATAGTTTTCTAATGGTGTAGACATTTTTCTACCTCGAATAAAAAATTTTTATATAAGACAGAGCAGAATCAGTTACTGCCCGAATCTTTTGGAAAAACGATAAATGCTGCGTACCCACAGATAAGCACAGCAGGAATAATCCAGCATAAAGGAAATAAATCAACAACCCACATTGCTTCAGTGATAGCAGGAATACAAAGAGCTCCCACCATAATAGCAATCGAAAGAACAAGTTTTGAAACATTATTTACCACAGCAGGAATTTTATTAAGCCAGAAGTGGAGAATGATAAACATTGCAAGGAACATCAAAGGCTTAACAAATAATAAGAAACCTGGGTAAGGCTTCTGAGTTTCAAGAACAAGGTATGGTAAGAAAACAGCATAGAAACTGGCTGTCAAAGGAAAGAAGAATGCGAATCTGTCTTCAATTGAATCTTTACGGGCAAACAAAAAGAAAAGACCGTAAATAACACCTACAGGAATAAAAGCCTGTGAAAAGAAATAATATACAAAGTTAGTAAGGACATTTGCTCTAGGAATATAGTACACACTTGAAAACAAGAGCTTATAGGCTAAAAAGAGTGATGCCGCAGCAACTCCAGAAAAAATCACTGGAAGAAAATATGCTCTGTTATTCTGTTCTTTCTTAAAGTAGAAGATTATAAGACTCAAAGGGAATAGTGTTAATAAAAATACATTCATACTATAATACTATCATAAAATAAGAATACTAAACAAGTATTCTTATTTTATGATAGTATTATAG
>JAHAZA010000049.1 GCA_018385415.1 Treponema sp.
CACCAAAGACTTGAGCCATTTCATAAATTGGAGTTCCTGTAAAACCCACATAAGTTGCATTAGGAAGTGAATCATGCAGATATTTTGCAAAGCCGTATTTATGTTCAACGCCCTTATCTGTAATTACAGTTTTTTCTTCAAGGTTATTCTGACTGCGGTGAGCTTCATCACTAATACAGATAATATTTGAACGCTCAGAAAGAAGTTTTATATCCTCACAGAATTTCTGAATTGTAGTAAGAAAAACGCCGCCGCTTTTTCTGTCTTCAAGTTTTTCTTTCAACAAGGCTCGGCTTTCAATACATTCAACATTTTCATCGCCAATATAGTTTTTACTTTCAACAAAGATTTTGCTAAGCTGAGCATCCAGATCTGTTCGGTCAGTAATTACAACAATAGTCGGACTGTTCAATTCGCGGGACTTCATCAAAAGCCTGCTCAAGAAAACCATTGTGTAGCTTTTACCGCAGCCTGTAGCACCAAAGTAAATACCACCTTTACCATTTCCATTAGGCCGGATTGCAGAACCAATGCTTTTATACAAAGATTCAGCCGCGAAGAACTGAGGATATCGGCAGACAATTTTTGTTTCCTTGTCACTGGAATCTGGGAAATAAACAAAATCCTTTATAACTTTTATGAGTCTATCTTTACGGAAAAGTCCGCGAACCATTGTGATAAGAGAAGATATTCCATCAACTTCCTTGTCTGTGCTTTCAACTTTACGCCAGGCATAAAAATATTCATAAGTACTAAAGAGCGAACCAATCTTATTGTTCACTCCGTCGCTGATTACAACAAAAGCATTGTATTTAAAAAGTTCCGGTATATCGCGGCGGTAGCGGATTGTAAGCTGTTTATAAGCATCTTCAATTGTTGTGTTTTCTTTGATTGCCGACTTAAACTCAAGAACAACAAGCGGAAGTCCGTTTACATAAACAATTCCATCTGGAATACGAAGCTGTTCCCGTCCCTGGATTTCAACCTGATTTACAATTTCAAAAAAGTTTCGTTCAGGTTCTTCAAAATCAACAAGCTGAATAAAAAGGTCTTTCTGACTTTTGTCTTCGCGACGAAAAGTAAAACCGTTGCAGATTAAGTCCAGCATCCGCTTGTTGGCATCGTAATCAGAACCGCTTATGTTTTTAAGCTGAGTTATGATAGTTGCAATTTCAGATTCAGTAATTCCATCAGCAGCATATCGATGGCGCAAAAATGGCGAAAGTAATTCGGGCAGAAGAACATCAGTCTTTTCACGGTGAATATCCTGCCCAGTCTGGTGAGTATATCCTTCGTTTTCAAAGAGCTCCATTATCGAAAGTTCAAGACTGTGTTCTGTGAATTGCATGATTTTATTCCTTTTCTTTCGCCTGTTTCTTAAATTCCTCTGCAGTTGCAGAAGGTCCGTCCCACCAGAGTTTTGTTGAATCATCATAAAGCATTTTGGCTGTATTAGATTCCATAAAATCCAGAAGAACTTTTTCAATAGGCTGATTTGTTTCTTTAGCAAGCTGTTCAACAGCCATTAAAGCTGTTAAATCCATTGAAAACAAAGTTTTATCATTTGCCATAATTAAACCGCCTAATTCAAAGCAACCTTTTCGCTTTTCAAAAACTCAAGTTTAGAAATTGCCTTATCACTTCTAAAACAAAACTGATCTTTCAATCGCTCTGGCAATAATAAACTGATACACATTTTATCAGCCTGCTCGCTTCCCATTGTTCCAAATACATTACCCATATATGCTATAATTGTTGCATTAGTATCATCATTTGCAATCTTACCGGAAATCACATCATAATCCTGCATAGATTTTTTTATTTCTGGGAAAGCACCGTAACGTCTATGAGCAACAATATTATGAAGCCATTCAATGTCAGCAGTTTCAAAATCATAGGTCTTAAGAGAATCCACATCAGAAACTTTGAAAAAAGAAATATATGCAAATTTTTCAGAATAAGAAATCAGCCCTTTAGATTTAGCCTTTGTTGCTGAAATCTTTGCAAAAGACTTAGCCTGTTCCTTAGAAGTTGTAAGATAAAAGCCCTGTCCAAAGTCTTTATACATAGCACATTTTGCCAAATCAGGAGTCTCTACAGGGCAATAGCTTCCGTGATACAGAATAATCCCGTCTTCCAGCTTTTTCATACCGCAGCTCCTTTAGATTTCAGATATGCTTTTACCTCATCAAAAACAGCATCATCACCTTCCACGTGAAAAATCCCGAAGCCTTCCCGAATAAATGGCAGCACATTATATTGACCAAAAATCTCCGCAGCCTCTTTTAAAGACAGTGAATATTTCTCAGCCATCATGCGTAAAATGCGAATCTGCATAAATAAAATCTGCTGTGCTTCGTTCATAGAATGATCCTCGTCTATATTATACCACAATTTCTTGTATTTAGGAGGAGGAAGTCTCCCCCTGCGCTCGCACTTCGTTGCTCGCTACCCCTTCTAGCGGGGGCACCCCGCAATGCCCCAATAAGAATTATGATTTTAATTTATTCCATACAATCGCAACTTCGTGTGCTGTATATTTTCCATTCTCATACCCATCTTTTAGAACTTTTAATAATTGCTTGTTTGTAAGTTTTTTCTCTTTAAATTCCTTAATAATTTTATCTGTTGATAATTCCATGGAAATATCACTTTTTATACCGCCTTTATACTCTTCTAATGAGTTTTTAGTTTCAATTAATTCAATGTTCTTTTCCAAAAATTTAATCATTAAAAGAATTTCGTTTTTTGCTTGTTCTAACGGAATAATTGTATATAAATCTTTAAAATCTTGAATAAATTTTTGGATAATTTCTTTTTTTACAAATTCAACATCGAATTTATGCAAAATATCTTCCGATATATAGTTTAATTCTCTAGTATTTATAAATCCTAAATTAGAAAATGCTTCTGTATATGAA
>JAHAZA010000050.1 GCA_018385415.1 Treponema sp.
TTTATTCCTGAGAAGTAATTTCTTTATAGAACTCAGTAAAATCCTTTCTCTTTTCTTTTGTGAACGCAATTGCTGTTCTTGGGTGCTGATTCATCAAACCTGTAAGGAGGTACTGAGTATCATATCCCCATACAACTCCAGATTCCTTTAATGGAACCATGTGATCCTGAAGGAACTGAATTACAGGATAGATTTTATATTTTGGATTGCGAAGGAATCCGATGAGGTTTTCCATTGAACAGTTACCTGCACCGCGTCCCATAGACATGTATGTTGCATCCAGATAGTCAACTCCGTCACCTACACATTCAATTGTGTTTGCAAATGCAAGCTTCTGGTTGTCGTGAGCGTGAATACCAAGCTTCTTGTTATATTTAGCTGCAAAGTTTCCGAAGAGATCACAAACGCGAGCCATTTCTTCTGGATAAATAGAACCGTAGCTGTCTACGATATAGATTACATCTACAGGTGATTTTCCGATCAAGTCGAGGGCTGCTTTAATATCTGATTCCTGACCTGTAGAAAGAGCCATGATGTTACAAGTTGTTTCATAACCTTTTTTTGCACAGTCTTCGATTACATCGATTGCTGCAGGTATTTCTTTAAGATAGCAGGCAACACGAATCAAATCGATAGGGCTGTTAGCCTTTTCACTGATGTCGCGTTTGTAGTTACAACGGCCAACATCTGCCATTGCAGCAATCTTAAGATCTGTATTGTTTTCGCCAACAATTGAGCGTACAAAGTCATCATCACAGAATTTACAAGGACCAAATTTATTTACATCAAACAAATCTTTGTCTGCCTTGTATCCAAATTCCATTACATCAACGCCAGCTTTTATATTTGCTTCATAAAGAGCTTTTTCGAATCCTGCTGGAAAATAAAAATCGTTTACCAAACCGCCATCACGGAGAGTTGCGTCAATGACCTTAACTGATTCTCTAAAACCCATCAAATTATTGATATCTTTCATTTCTTTACCTCTTTTTTTTATTCTGTCCTCAAAATATTTCAGAAGCATTTCTGAAAACAAAATAAAAAAATTAATTATTTGTAAATATTGTTACTATACAACAAAACGCACCACGAGGGAATATAAATTCCCCGAATTTTTGTTATTTTTTCCAGAAATCTCTGATCAAAAACATGAGCATTGTGTAAAGTTCAAGACGGCCTGCAAGCATTGCAAACATATAAATCCATTTAAGACCAGGATTTAAAAAACCGCAGTTGGCAGCAGGATTAAGCTTACCGAATGCAGGACCTACATTTCCGACCATGGAAAGAGCTCCAGTAAAGGCACTGAAAATGTCAAGATCAGGTCCAAGAAGACAGCCAAAGAAAGTAGTTACAAAAACTAAAATTGCATAAATTGTTATAAACGATGCAACACTGAATACAACATCTTTTCTACCAACCTTCTGATTTAAACGGACAGTAAAAATTCCATGAGGATGGAGCATTTTAAGCATTTCATTTTTTACCTGCTTAACAAGAATAACCAGGCGTACAACCTTAATTCCTCCTCCTGTAGATCCGGAAGAACCACCGATAAAGAAGAGAATAAAAATCAGAAACTGAGCAGCAGGAATCCAGTCTGTATAATTACAGGTTGAAAAACCAGTCGTACTTATGATTGAAGCAACCTGGAATGCGGAATATCGCAAAGCCTCGCCAAAGTTTTTATAACCTTCAGGATTGCCAGCCATTGGAGCTCCTGTAGTACGAATGATCAGCGCAACACTAAAAATAATGAGAATGAAAAGAGTGACATAAGTTTTAAATTCAGAATTGGATTTAATTTCAGAAAATTTTCCTGTAAACAAATAGAAGAAAAGGCTGAAGTTTACACCTGCAAAGAACATGAACAAAGTTATAATCCATTCAATTGCAGGAGAATTATAAGCGGCAATGCTGGCATTTCGTGTAGAAAATCCACCAGAACCCAAAGTTGAAAATGCATGACTTAACGCATCAATAACATCCATTCCGCAGATTTTAAGGGCAACAAACAATGCAAGAGTAAGTGAAAAATAAATCAGCCACAATATTTTTGCAGTTGTAGTAATTTTTGGCGTTACTTTTCCTTTTTCAGGGCCAGTAGTTTCTGCCTTAATAAGTTGAAAGCCACCAACACCGAGCAATGGGAACAAAGCAACAGTGAGAGCAACGATTCCCATTCCACCAAGCCAGTGAGTTTCGCATCTCCAGAGATTCAAGCTGCGAGGAAGACATTCCACATCAGAAAGAATCGTAGCCCCTGTAGTTGTAAAACCAGAAACGCTTTCAAAAAAAGCATCTGTTATCGAATGAAAATATCCAGACAGCAAAAATGGAATTGCCCCGAACACTGAACAAGAAATCCACGCAGAAGCAACAATCACAAAAGTACTTTTAATTGTAAGCTTAATCGGCCGCTTTCTTGTAAACATATAAATTGCAAAAAATGCAGCCCATGCACAAAACATAGGAACTGCAAAAATCCAGAAATTTTCATGACAGCAGATTGCAGTGATAATAGGGAAAATATAAGTAGTCGCAACAATTGCAATAATGGCAAAAATGATTTTGAAGAAATTTAAGATATCCATCTTTCTATTTAACTCCAAATGAAGCCATCAATTTTTTTGACTTATCTGCATCGGCAATAATAATCAACTGATCATTTACATCAATTGAAGTAGAACCTGTAGGAATTACATAGTTTTCTGTTCCAGCTTTCTTTATGAGAAGCACAAGGAAAGTTCCCGGATTTGCAATTTCCTGCAATGTCTTTCCGCTGATTTTTGATTTAATTGGCATTGCAAATTCAATAATCTCAAGGGATCCAGAACTGATAGTGTGAATTCCGGTAACAGTTTTTCCTCTAAGGTGACTTAAAATACTGTCTACAACCGTATCACGCAAAGGAACAGGAACATCAACGCCAAGCTTACGGGCAATTTCTGCAAAGGGTGCACTTTCTACAAGACTTACAGTTTTTCCAACACCAAGTGACTCAAGATAAGCTGCGCCTACCATATTAAGTTCATGATTATGAGTAGCACAAATTACCAGATCGTATGTTGTAAGACTTTCTTCATACAAGAAGTTTTCATCTGTAATATCGCCAACAAAAACCTTTGCTTCAGGGAATCTTTCTGCAGCCTCTTTGGCCAGCAGTTTGTCTGAATCAACAATGGCAAAATTCGAATTGATGATTTTACTTTTTCCAAACAATCTCAAAAGAAATGATTTCTGCTTTTTGTTTGAAAGAAGCTTTTCTGCAATCTGAGTTCCGATTTTTCCGGCACCAACAAGTGCAATTTTATCGATTGTCTCAACTTCTGTTCCAGTAAGCTCAAGAATCTTAGCTATATCACCTTTCTTTGTAAGAACTCCAATAAAGTCCCCTTCTTCAAGAACAGTTTTACCGCTAGGCAGTCTAGGAAAACCATGAGATTCTACATAACTGATAAGGAACGGAGTATCCGTCATGGATCTTAAATCCATCAACGCAGCGCCCGCAAACTTAGAACCTTTTTCGATTACAACGCGAGTCAACTCGTATTCAGAATTTTCAAATGTTACGACATCACTTACCGCACCGCTTTCTACAGCGTGTACAATTGCCTGTGCAGCCTCAACGTCCGGATGAATCATATAATCAATACCATAAAGCGGGCGCTGCTTCTCCGATGAAAATTCAACCTGCTTTTTATGAACCTTTTCTTTATTCATATAGTAAGCAAAGTTTCTTACACGGGCAATTTTAAGAACATTAGGATAAACCGCATCTACAAGAGAACAGGTAATCATGTTTACTTCGTCACTTGAAGTTACACAAACCAAGGCATCTGCTTTTGCAATTCCTGCAGCTTCGAGAGTTTCAAGACTGTTTCCATCAGCTGGGATTACAGAACAGTCTAGACTGTTTGAAGCATGACCTACAGTCTCTGCATTATTATCAATTAAAGTAACTTCATTCTTTTCATTAATTAAGCGGCGTGCCAGCTGTGTACCTGTAAAGCCTGCACCTACGATTACAATCTTCATATAATTAATTAGAACATACCGATTTTTTTATGTCAATAAAGGGATAAATATGTTATATTCCAATATTATGGATAATAGGGAATCGAAGAATTTGACAATTCCAGCTGCCTCAACTCAAAAACGCCTCACTTTTTTGACAGCCTTATGTCTTTTTTTCTCTGCAGTGGAATTTGCAATTCCAAAACCTGTTCCATTTTTCAGATTAGGCTTGGCAAACCTGGCAATAATCCTAAGTTTCTTTATGCTAAAACCAGGACACAGCATCCTTCTCATTGCCCTAAAGGTTTTTGTTCAGAATCTTATTTCAGGAACACTGTTTTCCTACACCATTTTATTTTCAATTGCAGGCTCATTTTCGTCAGGACTGATTATGCTGGCACTTTTTAAGCTTTTCTATGACTGTCCCAAACCTAAAATTTCTCTTATAGGAATCTGCCTTGCCGGAAGCCTTTTTAATTCCCTGGCACAGCTTTTAATTTCCTATTTTTTAATGTTCCAGCAGAATACAAAGTATATAGCACCTGTTCTTTTAGGATTAAGCTTTATCACGGGCATTCTCCTTGGACTCTTTGCCCAATATTTTGTTCAGAACTCAAGCTGGTTAAAAATGATTACTGACAGTGAGGCATCAAAATGAAAGTTATTATTTTGTGGTCACTGATTCTCATTATGGCCATTTTGTGTCTGGCCTTCAAAAAAAGAACCGGCTGGCTTTCTTTACTGTTTTTAACAATTGGAATTACCGTATTTTCGCTTTTAACCCCTGAAGGAAAACTCCTCTGGCAGTTCCACGGATTTAGAATTACTTTAGGCGCCCTTGAAGCAGGGCTTTTTAGAGCGGGAATTTTAATTTTCCTCCAGCTGCTTTCAAAACTCATCATTTCTTCTAAAATAAAGCTGCCAGGCAAAGCTGGTACTTTTTTAAATCAGGTGTTCGGCATATACGAAAAACTTACAGCAACGAAAATTCCCTATACAGGCGAAAAAAAGCTTAAAATTGACAATCTGATAAAATTTATAGACGACAGACTTATTTTTGCCTGGAATAATTTTGAAAAACTGTAACCTTTACCCGGTTAGACACTGTTTTTACAGTATGATATAATTTCCTTAGGAAAGTTGAGTTTAAATGAAAAAATATTTTGTACTAGCATTAATTTTAAGTGTTGCCTCAGTTCTTACAGGCTGCGTATCATCTACAGTAGAAAGAGTAGATTTTGATTCTCAGCAGGACCTTAGCGGGTACTGGAATGATACTGACGCCCGTATTGTTTCAAACGACCTGGCAGAACAGCTTACAGACTCATCCTGGTATAACAGATTCATCCAGGAAAACGACAGAAAGCCTGTAATCATTATTGGTTCCATCCGCAACAACACTGACGAACATATTAATACTTCCATAATCTCAAAAAAACTTGAAATCAGTCTTATAAATACAGGAAAAGTTCTGTCTGTTGCAAATTCCTCAGAAAGAAAAGAAATCAGAGACGAGCGTGATGACCAGCAGATTAACGCCAGCATTGATAGTGCAAAAAACATCGGCAACGAAACCGCCGCTGATTTTATGCTTCGAGGCGATATAAAAACAATTGTAGATTCAGATGGTCTTAAATCTGTAAGAACCTACTTCATCACTGCAGAATTAGTAGATATTGAAACAAACACAAAAATCTGGCTTGGTGAAAATTCTACTATTAAAAAAGTAATCAGATATTCTGCAACCCGTTTCTAAAGAAACCTAAATCCAGGAATTAATTATGAAAAAAATTATTTCAATAATTATTTTAAGTACTTTTGCCGCAGCCACATTTGCTTTTTCAAGTCCATCAAAAGTTCAGCTTTCTTCTAAAAAGAACTCAAAGGCATATCCTGACTGGATTTTTAATCCCTACAATTATTATAACGAAGCAAAATATCTTGCAGGCGTAGGTCTGGGAAATGATATAAATGCAGCAGAAGAAGATGCAAAAACCGAAATTCTTAAAGTTCTTAAGCAGAATATTGATGCAGTTCAGAATGTAAAGACTTACGCAGATGCTTTTACAGACAGTTCCATTTACACTCAGGAAATCAACGCATCAACCGCTATTAAAAGTATCAGTGGAATTGAAATTGATAAAAAATTCATCGCTGCTGAAAATGAGGCTTATGCCCTTGCAGTTTTAAACAGACAGGTGGCCTGTGATAATTATTCAGCACTCATAAAGCAGAATGATTCTCAAATCGCAGAATACATTCAGTGGGCAAAAGCTCATCCTGGCCATATTCAGAGTGTTGTTTATGGACAGAAAGCATTGAAGCTTGCAATTGATAACGAATATTACATCGAAGCAATCAAACTTATTCAGCCACCATATGGTTCTGACACATCAATCTCTTACGGAAGCTATGTTCAGCTTTTAAATGAAGTTACAGAAATCAAAAAAGGGGTTTCTGTAAAAGTTGTTGTAGAAGGAGATGTAAAAGGAATGGCTGAAGCATCCATAAAAAAGGCTTTTGAAAAAATTGGTGTTACATGTAATGATCACGATCTGGATCATACATATCTTGCAGTTGTAGACATCAAACTTCAGAATGCAGAATCTCCTGATACGAAACATTTCTTCTATAATTATGTTTATACTGTAGAAATTGTTAATAAAAAGGTTTATTTTACATATTCAGCATATGGAAGAGCCGGTCACTTAAATGAGCAGGGAGCAAAAAACAAGGCAATGATCCTTATAACAAAGGATATTGACTCAAAATTCTACCAGAAGCTGGCGTATTTTGCCGAAACTGGTGTTCAGCAATAATTGTTGATAAAAAAATGTCACAAAGTTATAATGTATTAACTTTGGAAATTATTAAATATTCATACACTTTTCTTAAAGGAGATGGAAAAATGAAAAAATCTATTTTAATTCTTTCTTGTATCATGGCTGCAGCGTTAATGTTCACAAGCTGTGATTCTACAGAAGCAGAACAAACAGCAGCACAGCAGGCAGCTATGGCAAATGTTATGGGTGCTGATGGTGTAAAACGTCCAGAATGGGTACTTGCTGGTAAAGAAGATTCAACAGGTATTTATGCTGTAGGATCTGGAAAAATGTCTAACACTACAAATTCTCTTAAGCTTGCAGAAATCAATGGCCGTGCAGAACTTACAAGAACTGTAGCTGCTGCAACACAGTCAGTTTTGAGAACTTATACACAGGACACAGGAAACAGCAAAGATGTTCTTACATACCTCGAAGAAGCAACACAGGTAAAAGCTGCAAATGTTCTTAAAGGCTCAAAAAGAAAGGATATGTGGACAGCACAGGACGGAACAGTATTCGTTTTGATGTATGTTCCTTACGAAGCAGTTCTTCCTACTTTGACAGAACCTATCCAAGAAGCTGCAAAGAATCTTGATAACTTCAAGCAGGATGCAAAAACAGTTTTGACAGAAGCAAAAGCACTTGCTGCATTCGAAAAATATTTTGATAATAACTAATTTTTAAAATATTCCGATAAAGACTATAGGTACTTTTTTGTACTTATAGTCTTTTTTTTTGTCCAAAAAGAAGATATGTAAAAATTATTGTAACAAGGAAATAAGCATGGCCCATTGTATCGTTCCAGCAGCAGAGTTAATTCTTGATAAGGAATTTAAGGTTTTAGACAAAGGTTTTGTAAGAATGGTTGACTACTTCGGAAGTGATCAGCGTATTGTTCAGGCTGCCCGTGTATCATATGGTGACGGAACAAAATCCATTTCTGAAGACGAAGCTTTAATCGATTACCTTATCCGCCACCAGCACACTTCACCATTTGAACAGGTTGTATTTACATTTCATCTTAAGATGCCAATCTTTATTGCCAGACAGTGGATGCGTCACCGCATGGGTCGTATGAACGAAATGTCAGGCCGTCTCTCTGTCATGAAAGAGGAATTTTATATTCCTTCCATCGAAAACATGGACCCACAATGTAAAGACAAACTGGAACGGGCTCTTACACCATTAGATGCAGATGAAGCAAAGGCAATCCAGAAAGATTTTGAAAAAGGTCAGAAAAAGTCTTACGAATCATATAAATCCTTAATCGAAAAAGGTCTGGCCCGCGAAATTGCTCGTATTAACCTTCCACTTTCCACATACACAGAATTTTACTGGCAGATGGATCTGAATAACCTTTTCAGATTCTTAAAACTCCGTCTCGACAGCCATGCTCAGCTGGAAATGCGGGAATACGCAAAAATCATCCTTGAACTTATTAAGACAGTGTGCCCTATGGCATGTGATTCATTTGAAAACTGTATCTTAAAATCGGTAAGCTTTAACGGCAAAGAAATCGCTGCATTAAGAAAAGTAATGGCAGGAGAAGCAAATCCTCTCTCTGGAAAAGAACTGGACCGCTTCCTGACAAAGTTCAGAAGCGGCCAGCAGCTGTAGGTAAGAACAACAGTTAAAATATCAATATCCGTCTGACATCTCACGGTTGCGGTCTTTCTTACAAAGTTCATCGTAAACAAGACTGCGTGTTTTAAGTTCATCTTTAAGGCTCTGTGGGAAAGGAATGTTGCGCCAGAAAATTCCACGAACTTCTTTATCAAGACGCTGAACACCTTCAGATTCCTTTGTCATCCAGAGAACGTAATCCTGAATAAAGTACTGCTTAAGATCGCCCTTAAGTTTCTGCTTGTCGATCCATTCGTAGTACTGACCTGTAAGCCCTTCTTCCATCCAGTAGTAAGATGCCTTTTCTTTTGCAACCTGCCATCTTAAGTCTGCAACTGCAGTCAGTACAGCAATCTTAAGATCACGCGGATACATAGGAATTACGATACGGCCGCGGCTTGTAACGCGGTTATAACGGTCAAATGGTTCCCAACAGAATCCTGCGTCACCATATGTTGGTAAAAGCAATACAAATGGAACGATGCGGTTTGGTACATTCTTGTGAATACGACAGAATGCACCTGGATCAATTGATTCAACCCATTTAAGAATGTTTACGACATTTTCCCTGAATCCTGTTCCCTGTGGAAGACAGTGATAGAACTCACGAGTGTAAATTGGGAACTGGTTACCCTGACGACCACAAGTCATTTTTGCCATCTGGCGTACAGTTTCATATTCAGTATCGATGTCGCCAGTATTTACAGAAACAATTTCCGGGCCTTGAGCAATTTTATCAGTTACTGAGTTATAAGCTTCAGATGCTTCTTTGAACTCGTGGAGAGCTTTTGAAAGCTCTTTGTTATTTTTAGAAAGAGAGTGAAGGTAATTCTGAATTTCGGCAAAGAGCTTCTGCTGAGTTTCTGTATAAGCGTCTTTGTGAGGATCACATCCAGGTACTGGAAGGTGATCACAAAGAGCATCAACGCGGCTCTTTAATTCTGCTTCCATCATTGCACGTTCAGATTCTTTTACGTTAAGAATACCTTCAGCGCTCTGAAGTTTACCTGAGTTTTTTGACTGAAGCTGCATCAATCTCTGCTGTTCCTGCATTGCAGCACCTTCAGCAGTTGTAGCCTTTCTAGGCTGACGAACTTCGTCGGTAGTAGAACATTTGATCTGTCCTGTAGCAATTCCTCTAAACCACTCATCAAGATAGAATACAGGTTCGCCTGTTTCGTTATCTAAAATTGTTTTTGCAAAAAGTTCTTTGTGTTCAGGCTTAAAGAGTGAAGGAAGTAAAACCGCAAAACGCATGAGCATACGTTTTGTAATATCACAATGCTTATCAGCCATCTTTGGCGCAATGGAATGAATAAATTCCCAGTAAGCCATAATAACCTGCTGACGATAAACCATGCGGTCTTTACTATCTTTACAGGTCAAGTATTTTGAAAGTACCTGATGAAGACGCTGAGAATTTGAACCTTCTCCGGCAATGGCTACTTTATAGTAAGACGGATTATCAAACCAATCCGCAGGTTCATCATTATAGATATGTGTTACTTCTTTAAATTCTTTGATACTTAAATCAACTTCAGGAACAAGACCTGGTGCTTTTTTAGGCTGAGCTTCTGCTTCGCTTTCGAGAACCATTCTCTCAAAATCCATGCTGGCACTTGGTTTGTAAGGCTGCGCATCATTCAGTAAGGCAGCAATTGATGGGTCAATATCACTATTACTCATTTTTTCTAAAAACTCCAACATATATTGTAAAGCATTAATTTAAATTATGCAATTTTCTTTGACATTGATTTCAATTTAGAATAGTATTCCGATTATGACTGATTTTACTAAAGGACCCATTGTACGCCCTCTTATTTTATTCGCAGTTCCTGTTCTGCTTGGAATTGTATTTCAGCGCCTTTACAATGTATTTGACACAATGCTGGTTGGTCGCTTTATTGACAAGACAGCCCTTGCAGCAGTTGGAGCCAGTGGCATAATCTTTAACCTTTTCATTACTATCTGCAATGGTTTTTCTAACGGCTTTGGAATTGTTATCGGTCAGAAATATGGTGCAGAAAATCAGGATGAATTAAAAAAAGCAATTGCAGGAGCTTATCTTTTTGCAATTATCATTTCAATTATATTAACTGCATTAGGAATTATTTTTATAAATCCAATTCTTCGTCTCATTCAAGTTCCAGAAGAGCTTTTTCCACAGGCACGCACTTACCTTCTGATTCTCACAATGGGTCTTGTACTTACAGTCATGTACAATGTCTTTACAAACATTCTACGTTCCTTTGGTGATTCTGTAATGCCTCTTGTTTTTCTCATTGTCAGTGTTGCATTAAATTTTGGCTTTGACATTCTTTTTATCGTAGTTCTAAAAATGGGTGTTGCCGGCACTGCAATTGCCACAGTAATTGCCCAGGGAATTTCTGCTTTACTTACAATTCTGTTCAGTCTGACACGCCGTCCGATTATGAGAATCAAGCTGTCGGAATTCAAAATTCCATCAAACGTAATCCGTGAGCTTTTATCACAGGGCGCTGCAATGTCATTAATGTTTACAGTCGTAGACATCGGTTCTGTAGTTTTACAGGCCGGCATCAACGCATTAGGCGGAAAACTGGGAAGCGATTTGATTGCAGGTTACACAGCAGGAAGAAAATATCTTGAACTGGGAATGATTCCAGGGGGCGCCTTTGCAGTTTCATCTGCAAGCTTTGTAGGTCAGAATTATGGTGCAAAACAATATGGACGAATCAAAAAAGGAGTAGGCGCCCTGATTTTAATTTCGTGGATCTGTGCAACAGCTACACTTTTTATCTCAATCTTTGCCGGTCGTCTTCTTATCACTTCCATCACAGGAAAAGATGCCGGAGACTTTGTAATCAACACCGGGCTTAAATATCTGCGTATCGGAGTGCCATTCTATTACGCTCTTTACGTACTTGTTATTATTAGAAGTTCTTTACAAGGAATTAATCAGAAACTGCTTCCTTTAGTTGCAAGCGGAATTGAGCTTCTTGTAAAAATCCTTGCCACAGCGTGGTTAATTCCTGCATTGGGGTATATAATGGTATGTATAGCAGAACCAATAATCTGGGTTCTGGGAATGTTGTGGGTTACACCTGCGTTCCTTATATCATTAAAGAAATTAAGCAAAGATTAAAAAAATTACTCAAAATTACATCGTGTAATTATTTTTTTCCAAGCACTCTAAAATCCTGCACGCCGTTGCAGAAAACGATACCCGTACCAGGCTTCTGGAAGCATTTTAAATCCATGATGGCTTTGACTATATCATCTTTTTTTTCTGATGGAACTAAGATAATGAGCATGTCTTTTTCTGGAACAATTTCTGTGCCAAAGAATTTTTCATCGCCTTCTTTTGCAGTTCCGCGAGCATTGATAATTGTACCGCCACCAGCACCTGCTTTTCTAGCGGCCGACATGGCATCTTCTGCGTATCCTTTGTTAACGATTACATTTATCATCTGGTAATTACTTTCACTCATTGTCTTTTCTCCTTTTTCTGCTGAACATCCACAATTTGTGCCGGCCTTAAAAAATTCCCCTACATCCATAGAAAACAGAATGCCAAATTTTTTCTTTTTGTATTCAGTTACTTTATTAATAGCATCAATCACCGTCATGGCATCTGAACTAGCAACAATGTTATAGGTAATGTCCTTTGTTACATCTCCAAAACCCAAAAGCTGTACAAGTCCGTTTTCAGAAGTTTCGCGACCTCTGAGGACAGTTCCTCCCGGGCAGCACGCATCCCTGGCGGCATTAACAATCAGTTCACCTTCATATTGAGGAACTACCGTAACAATCAGTTTATGACTCATTAACAGCCTCCATCGGAACTTTTCCGTTCCTGCCTTGAAGTTTTTATCTTAAACATGATTCCCATTATCTGAATGGCAATCAAAGGCATCATTGCAACCAATGCAATTACGCCAAAGGAATCGTTATAGTTTGCCCCACAGCTAGCAGCACCAAGTGCAAAGGAAAGAACAAAAGTAGATGTCAAAGGCCCTGAAGCAACACCACCTGAGTCAAATGCGATTCCTGAAAACAGTGGCGGACAGAATATCATCAGCAGCATAGAAAATATGTATCCGGGAATCAGAATGTATTTCAGGTTAATTCCTGCAATTGACCTCCAGAGTGCAAGAGCAATAGCAACAGCAGTTCCTACTGAAAGGAATACTAAAAGAAGTTTACGGGTGATTGTACCACCAGATACTTCCTCTACCTGTTCACTTAATACCCACACGGCAGGTTCCGCACAGACAATCACGGCACCGAAAATAATTCCTATAACAATGAGAAGCACAAACCAGAAGCCACCCTGGTTCATAGCCATTGTTCCCAGATACGAACCAAGTTTACTTCCGACCTGAGTGAAGCCGCCGTTTACTCCAATAAGGAATATGGCAAGTCCCACAAAACTATAAATAAAACCGATTACAACACGGGCAACCTGAAGAGCTGTCATTTTCAAAAGCGTAAACTGAAATAAAAGGAACAGACAAAAAAGCGGTAATATGGAAATTACAGAATCCCGAAGAACCTCCAGCGCAACATTTCCGAAAGGCCCGAAAATCTGCTGCATTACTGAACCGCCACTTATACATTCTGCAGCAGAAGCTGCTTCTGCAACAGTCATGTTATCAAAGCATCCCGTCATTTTGAGTATAAGGGAATAAATCAAAACCGCCATGACAGGACCAACCGAACAAATTCCTGTAAGACCAAAAGAATTATTACTGTCAGAACGTACAGATGAAACACCAAGACCAAGTGCCATAATAAACGGAACAGTCATGGGGCCTGTTGTAGCACCACCAGAATCGAATGCAATTCCGATAAAGCTGTCAGGACAGAAAATCATAATTCCGAACAACAATACATAAAAAATGAAAAAAGTCCACTTAATAGAAAGACTGAACACAATTCGTACAAGGCCAATGGTAATAAAAATTCCTACTCCACCGGCAATTACAAAGGTAAAAATATTTTTATTTACGAAATCAAAAATACCACGAACCTGAATTCCAAAAACCTGAATATCCGGTTCTGCAGCTGTTACAATTAAACCAATTAAAAAAGCGCAGCCCAACAGCAAAGGCAAGCTTCGTTTTTTAGTCAGTTCAGCACCACATCGCTCGCCCATAGGCTGAATACCAAGATCAATACCAACAAGAAAAATTGTAAGGCCAATAATCAAAAGTATTCCGCCAATAATAAAACGTATCAGCAAGAATTTATCTAAAGGAACAACAGTGAACCCCAGCAAAAGCACAATAGCCATTACAGGCAGAACAGAAATTGCAGTCTCTTTCAGTTTATTTAACACATTCACAACATAAATATAATGGATATATTCTTTTCATTCAACGATTACCCTCTCCAGAATATCTCTCTTAGATTTGAATTTATGCACTTTATGATGTATTATTATAGAAAGATTTTATAGGTTTAAAAAATGTCAGTTAATAATACATCAAAAAACATCGCTTATTGTGGAATCAAAGGTGCTTTTGCATATATCGCTTCTACTCATCTGTTCCCAAACGATAATTTGGTATCATACCCAAGCTTTGCAAAAGCATACGATTCCGTTGAAAACGGAGAATGCGAGAGTGCAGTGCTTCCTATTGAAAATAGTTTTGCAGGTGATGTAAATCAGGTTTTTGATCTTATGTTCCACGGAAAGCTTCACATTTCAAGAAAACATGAACTTCGTATAAGCCAGACTTTATTAGGTGTAAAGGGCTCGAAAATTTCTGATATTAAAACAGTTGTAAGTCATCAACAGGCTTTGGATCAGTGTATGGAATATATCCAGAAGCATGGATTTTCGGTACAGCCTGCAAGTAATACTGCAGTCGCTGCCAATATGGTTTCTGAAAAAAATGATAAATCTATTGCCGCAATTGCCAGTGAGGAATCGGGAAAACTCTATAATCTTGAAGTTCTTGAAACACAGATTAATTCCAATGATCAGAACACAACAAGATTCCTTGTATTTTCAAAATCTGAGCCACCTGTTCCTCCTCAGGACAGCAATACTATTTCTATCGTAATGTTTACAGTAAAAAACATTCCAGGTTCACTTGCAAAAGCTGTTTCTGCCTTTGGTGACTCAGGATACAACATGCGTTCCCTTAAGAGTCATCCTGTTAAAAATGTTCCATGGCAGTATTATTTTTACGTGGAAGTTGAAGGCTCTTTAATGAATGAACGGGGAACCGCACTTCTTAATAGCCTTGAACAGGTTTGTATTGATGTAGTTTCACCAGGATATTACATAGACGAACAGGAAGCATAATATGTATAAACGAGAAATAAAGCCGGCACCAGAAAAACTGATTCAACATGGTCGTCCTGTCTTCGGAACATTCAATACACTTCCTCTTGCACTGGATATTCATGGAGTAAGAGCTCCGTTCCTTGGGATTCCTATTCCTTCTATCATTACAAGATTCAGAATTCGTGCCCGAATGATCTATACCTTCAACTTTGGTGATTATCTGGGTTCTATTGATATTTTTGACAATAAAATCGTAAACATGGCAGAAATTTCCTTGTGGAACAAGAAAACAAATCAAAAATATGTTTATCGAATTTTCCTTGGTCTGAGACTTCACCTTATTCCTAAAAAAATGGAAAAAGCGGTCTGTGTAAGCACTGCAAAATACAGATACATCAGACTAGGCTGGAACCATAATCAAGATCGACTCTCAGTAAAGTTCAAGGTCAGAGGAGATTCTGTAAGACCTTCTGTTGAACTTGCTATGGCTGGTAAATTTTCTGATTATGCATCTGCAGAATGTTTCTCGGTTAAGCCAGCTCCAACAATGCGCCGCTGTTCTGCATCCTGGTATGCATTTACACCAATTATAGGCCGCATGAACCTGACTTTAAAAAATGGAGATTTACTGGAATCATTTCCTGAAAACGAAGGCTACGGATTTTTATTCTCTAACCGTTCCTACTATAAATTTATTACAAGCGGCGAAAATATTACAGCCTGCGGAGAGCTTAACGGTAAAAAAATCGCATTTCGTCTTTCAACAACTTCACTAGATGCAGTTGATAAAGATTCTTATAACGACAATGCAGTTTTCGTTGATGGGAAAATTACAACTTTGCCACCTGTAGATATTACCCATTCCTTTGGTCTTGCCCAAAGCTGGGTAATTCAGGATGTTGAAAGTATGGTAGACCTTACATTTACTCCAAAAAATCTTATTTCTCGAACTGTAAATCTTATCGCACTGAATTCTAATTATTATACAATTTTCGGAACAATTGACGGAGTTCTTCTTGATTCAGAAGGAAACAAGATTGTTCTTAAAGATTTTCCGGGAATTGCAAAACGCAGCAAGTTAAGACTTTAGAGAATATAATTTACAACCTCTCTGATGCTAAATTCTTTTTAAAAATATGCCGATAACTAAGCAAAGGACTATTTTATGGCAGACGATTACGAAATGAAAAGAAAAACTCCTCAGGCTGTTTTCGAACCTGGTACTTTGGACAACACAAGAAGAAACATTGGTGTTCTGGATGCAGAAGAGGCCGCAAAAATGCAAAAGGTATTGGGCGGTGAAGTATTTACAGAAAAATCAGTTCCTGTTGATTATTCAAAGCTTCCTAAAAAAGCTGTTTCCCATAGAACAGTTGTGAGAGCCTCAGGCCAGACAAGTGCATCGATTTCAGGCAGGCATTCAGGTTCTTCATCTTCAAACTCTTCGTCTTCCTCTACTAAAACATCAGCACCTGAAGCTCCAAAAAAAATGAAACAGGTTTCAGATCTTCCTTCGATATCACAAAAAGACAATCAGCTCATTGACCGTCTCATGATGTCCTCAGAATATCGAATCAAAAAAAATTACGGACTTTTCAATTTTATCCGTTCGTTTATCAAAGATGGAACAGAAAGAGTAATTCCTGAATTTGTAGAAATCAACTGTAAAAATCATATTGACCACATACAAAACTTCATTACTGTAATCAAAACTATGATTCAAAATTCTCCTGATACATACAAAGCAAAGATTCAGAATGAAAGTGATGTTAAATTTAAATTTCTTCGTAAAGTTGCCACATGGAATACACGAGATATAAAGCTTGCTTATGTAGACCTGGATTCCAAAGATAAAATTACACTTGTAAGTGAACTTACACCATTTGTAAAAGCCGTTTACAAGCAGGTAATTACAATTTTTTATCTTGGAGATTCAACAATCACTCAGACAATCAAAGACATTTATAACGATATCACAAAATATCCAAAAGCAAATAAAGAAAAATTCCAGATGCTTTCAAAAGAAGCTATCACAGAATGGGTTTACATTCATTCGCAGTGTGCTGCTGGTCTTTTTCCTTTGCTCCTTCGTATGTGTGGAACTCCATATTGCGTTTATCCAAAATTCTTTACACAAGAAATCAATTCGATTTTGAAATTCCTTGGCCTTAAGAAATTTGATCTTTTAATTCCTGAAAAGAAAAAAACTCAGGAAGAGCTTGCTGCAGAAAAGAAAAAAATTGAAGATCAGAATAAAGCAAAAGAAGAAGCTGCAAAACCAGTTGAAGAAAAAACAGATATGGTAAAAACAGGTCTTAAGCTTCTTGATCAGATGTTCCCTCAGGCAGGATTTTTACACCTTGAAGATTTCCCTGACATGTATCCATATTTTGAACCATTGTATGAGCTTGGCGAGCCATTCCTCTATCTGTCGCCAAAAAATCCATTACAGATTACTCTTGTTCTGATTAGAATTCTTGAAGACTTCTTTACAGCATGTCATAACATTCACTTCAATCTTGAAACAAACCCTTTACTTGCTGACAAGCGTGATTCAATTACAAATATCTTAAATGAATTTCCTGTTTACCGTGAAGATAACTTCAACAGAAAATATGCAGAAGAACTAAAAAATCTTGTAAACCAGACATACACACAACCAAACTTTCCTTCTACACAACTGGGAAAGAAAACTATTACAAATCTTTACTGGCAGACAAAATATCTGTTCTTACCAAATTTCACATTTGAACAGCTTTTGCTTGAACGCCCGGTAAATGACAACAAATACATTCTTCTTTCAACAAGACTTTCATTTATGACAAAAGGGCTTTCTGATTTATCACGCCTTATTGGTCTTGTTGATGCTCCACATGGAAAAGTAAATGGTATTGAAAATCCATGGGAATGTTATCACTTTGATATTTCAAGTCCAGTTTCTAAGCGTCTTGATGTTCTATTGAATGCAAAACAGAAGTCCGGAAATGTTACTGCAACAAATGCAAATCTTATTAAGTACATTACTTGTATTGTTTCAGTTCTTAACTGGTGGGTTAATGCAAAATCAAGTCCTGCATACACAGCGGACCCAAGAAAAATCTACCGCGTATCAGAAGCAGATGGACAGCCTGTATTCTCAGTTCCAAAACTAAGTTCACAGGATAAGTTGTTTGCTGAGGCTGTAAAAAAGGCTTACCAGGAAAGAATG
>JAHAZA010000051.1 GCA_018385415.1 Treponema sp.
TCACCCAAATAAATCCGAATGAGTTCCAATTTTATACTAATGTAGCGGCAACTGATAATCAACAACTTTATAAACGAGTAAGAAATTCGGATAAATATGACATTCACGATAACCGAAATAATCGCCAGATAATGGGTGATTTCGTTTTCAGGCGGAATTAGCTGATGATTTTGAAAAGTTCAATTACTTTAAAAAGATTTTCAACATCACAGTGGCGTTTTACGGCGAGTCAAGGAGAAATAATATATGAAAATTAAATATTTTATGACTATTTTAATGGTAGCAGTTACTACATTCTTTGTAAGTTGTGCAAATCCATCTACAATAATGCCAGAAACTCCAGTAACACCTGTTACACCGGAGCCACCAAAACCAATTCAGCATTTTGATGAAAAAGTTCTTTGGGAAGGATATCATTATTATATGGATATTCAGGCGGATATGTTTGAAAATACAGGTGATGTACCTAGAGAAATTATTGTAACTTTCCAGGAATCAAAATCTGGTCAACAGGTAGGTCTGTTATGTTCTGTTGATGGTTCTATTCAATATATCAATGGAACATGGTCAAATAATGCAAGCCAAATTATTGATTCTGAAAGTAACTGTATTGTATATAATGCTACTGGTTCAGATGAATGGACTATTTCATATCTACCAACACAGGACGAGTGGAATACCATGAAAACAAAAGGACTTACAGCATGTATTAATGGTGGATCTGATTTTAAAAAAATAGTTATTAAAGAAATCTAATTGAAGTTTTGAGGTCCAAAGTCCTCAAAAAAATTCAGATGGGCCTCTACTATATGTAGGGGTTAATGAACAAAACTTCATTCTTTTCACATGATGTGAAACAGTATATGCAATGGAAGGCAAAGGAGATACTGGATTTTCCAATAAGTCATTGGTACGAACATCATGGAGAAAAAGATTTTCCAACAGATGAAAAAAGTCTTACAGAAAGTTACAAAAAAACATTAAATGAATATCAGTTTGTAAATTGTTAAAAAAGTTTTGTTTTGATTGATTAAAAATTGGGTTAGCTTTTTTTTTCAGTTTCAAAATCTAAACCTTGTCCCATTCCGCTAAAATGTTCAAATAAAATTTCGGCGTCTTTTTCGGAAATATTTTTTGCGTGATTTTCAATCTTTATTTTTTCTGTCTGAATTTCAACTTTTTTGGCAAGTTTAGAAAGCAGATCAAGTTCTTCAGAATAAACAAGATGAGGAAGCAGAGAAAGAATCTGATTATAATAGTAGCCCGCTTTTTGATTTGTTTCAGATTTTAATGATGAAGCAGAATATACTGGTGAAGGGGACTCAACAGATAAATCATAATCAAAGTCTTCCTTAATTTTATAAGTTACGGATTCTTTATTTGAAAGTTTATTTTCCAGAATCACATCATAAGGAACATTGTAAAGCTTGCATAAAGCAACTACTGATTTGACTCCTGCATCAACTTCGCCATTTTCATATTTTGAATACATTTGTCTTGAGATGTTTAAATATTTTGCGATATAAGCTTGAGAATAATGATTTAGTTCCCGCAGGTATAAAAGTGTTTCTTTCATATTTAGAAGATAATAGTTTTAAGTTGTAAAGTCAAATAAATTTACCCTTATTGTAAAATATAATTGCATAGTGTATTCCTATCCTTCACTTAGAATATCCTGAACTTCCCTTGCTTATTTCCTCTAACTCTGTTAATTTCAAGATGACTGGCAGAATTAAAAAAATATTACAACAAGTCTTCAAAAGATAATCAAAAGCTGGTTGATTTATTTTTTTGATGATTATAGGACTACTTAATATGAATGATTCAATGCGTGAAAACTTAAGTTATTTTAGGCTGTACAAAAAGATGTTTTCGGTAAAGAAAAATGTAAAGCCTGAAAAAATTTTTTTTGGGGAGCATAAAGATCAGTATTTCCTATATTATGAACCAGAGAATATTTTAAGCAATAAAGTGATTGTCTGGGTTCATGGTGGTGGCTGGAATGCTGGAACTCCTGCTTTTTTTGATTTTGTTGGACAGGCAATGTGCAGTTACGGTTACAGATTTATTTCTATCGGATATCGTCTTTCGCCTAAAAATAAATATCCGGTTCAGATTGAAGATGTCTGCAAAGGATATAATGCAGCGATCAATTTCCTTAAAGAGAAAAATATTGATACTTCAAAGATTATAATTTCAGGACCGTCGGCAGGTGCACATCTGACTTCTCTTCTTGTGTATGACAAAGAAATTCAAAACAGGATGAATGTTGATTTAAAAGGAGTAATTGGTTTTATCGGAGTTGGAGGGCCATATAGTTTTTCAACAAAGACAACAACTGCTGTAAAATTGCTTTTAAATCAGTTGTTTCAGAAAGGGTACGACAGGACACTGGGTGAACCATGTTCGCGTATGGCAAAAAGTTCTGTACCGATGCTTCTGATTCAAAGTAAGCATGACGGATTAATCGATTATTCCTGCGCTGAGCTAATGTATAAGCGTGCTTTGGAAATTGGAAACAGATGTGAACTTTATTCTGTTGAAGATAAGAACAATACTCATTCATGGTATACAGCAGGAATGTTTTTGGAAAAACGTGAAGAAAATAAAACTCTTGATAAATTTCTTTGCTGGATAGAACAATGCTGTTAAAATTATAGGTCATAAGGAGACTCTAAAATGAAGGTATTGATTGTAAATGGAAGTCCAGGCACAAACAGAAACACTTCACTTGCAGTTTCACTTTTTAATTACAACAAGATTTCTTTCATGATCTTCAAGGAACGGAACTATCATCTTAATCCGTTTGTAATCTTTAACAATAAAATTGATTTCATTCATTTCAGCAAGAATTTTTTCTTCCCGTGCTTTATATGCAGCAAGATATCCGCCTTTTTTTAACATATTAAAAAGCAGCTTTATGATTTTTTTATCAAATGGATGAAATGCCCTGAATACTTCAAGATCAAAGCTTTCAGGTTCTACTGTATCCGCTGCTTTGCAAAGAACTTTAACATTCTTTAATTCAAGTTTACTGATAACCGATTCCAGGAAGATACATCGTTTTTCCATTCGTTCAACCAAAGTAAAATCTTGTTCAGGAAAAGCAATGGATAAAGGAATGCCAGGACATCCACCACCAGATCCGATGTCTGCAAGACTTAAAACTGTCTTACCAGTTTTAAGTTTGAGATCTGAAATTAATTCCTTTAAATGTGGAACAGCAACAAGGCTGTCAAGAATATGATTAACAGCTAGTTCATCAGCATTTTCAGCTTTCATCAAATTGTAAGTCTTATTGAATTCTAAAACTTCATTGATATATCCTTCAAGTTTTGTAATCTGCTCTTCAGAAAAGTTTAACTGTAATTTATCCAAGCCTTTAATTAATTTATCTGTCATATGATTTCCTGAATAAAGTATAACATATTTAGTTGATTAAGATAACAGTAATAAACCAGGTCTGTCGTACTATTTTGTAATGTAACTTTTACCGGTGTAAAATTGCTTTCTAATAATGGTATATCGAAGGCTATGATAAAGAAGTCAGTTTTGCAACTAAATCATTTATTATTGCTTTACGAAAGTTAATATACTAAAATTACGAAAATAGATTTGTAAATATTAAGGAACAGAATAAATGAAATTACCATTTCCAGGAATTCGATCTTCGGCTGCTGCAAGAAAAGAAGAGGAAGAAAAAAAATCTTCTTCCGGAACTGACAGTGCTTCAAGATCAAGGACAAGAAACAATTCTGGTACTAAAGCTTCATCATCAAATCCCGCAGGTGGACTTGCAGCATTGGGTAAAGCTTTTATGCAGTTTGCCAGTACAGATACAGGTAAAGCGGTCATTTCTGGTGCGTTGACAACAGGAGCAGGCTTTGCATACGACAAAGTTGTATTCAGCAGATATGAACGCCCTGACTATAGAACTAAACCTGGAGTTTATTGCTTTGAACGTGTTACAAATGGAATGCCACGCAAAGAAGTAGATTTTCCTTCTGATGGAGTTATGCTCAGAGGATATTTCTATCAAAACAAAAATCCTAAGGGACTCGTTGTTGTCTGTCACGGTATACATTCTGGATCAGATGATTATCTCCCTATTACATGTTATATGTGGGAAAATGGTTTTGATGTCTTCTCTTTTAATTATCGTGGAACATATGAGTCCCAGGGTGAAGGAACTCGTGGAATGAGTGAATCACTTGTAGATTTGGATCACGCTTTGACATATCTTGAAAATATTCCTCAGTATTCCAGTATGCCAATTATGCTGGTTGGACATTCCTGGGGCGGTTTTGCAGTTTCTTCAGTTTTATCATTACATACAAGTGTTAGAGCTTGTGCAGTAATTTCTGGTTTCAACAGTGGTTACACAATGATTGAGGAAAAAGGTAAAGAATACACTGATGGAAAATTGGGACAAGGTCTTGGCAATGTAGTAAAGGGAATTGACGAAATGGTTGATAATCCATACGTAAAGATGTTTGCAGGTTTAACAGATCTTGCTTTAAATTCTCCAGCTATGTCTAAACCATTTTTAGATAGTCATCAGAGTAAATTGTTTGGTGATTACGTAAATTACACAGGAGTTATGGGAATTAACAATTCCGGCATTCCTGTTCTTGTAGCACACGGAAACCGCGATATGGTAATTTCAATTAATCATCAGTCGATTTTTGCACATAAAGATGAAATTACAAATCCAAATGTTATTTGGTATACTGGAACTGGTTCTCAGTCAGGACATGATACAATCTGGCATTCAGATAGAGCAAATCAATATCAGGATCTCATAAAACGTGAGCTGAAGGCTATGGAAAAAACTAAGGGTAGAGAACTGACAGACGAAGAAAAAGCAAATTATGTTTCAGGAATCGATCATGAAAAGTACAGTGAAATTAATTATGAACTTTTCGATAAGATAATTGAAATGTTTAATAAAGTTGCAAAAAGAAGCAAATTGAAAAACTAAAAATAAGGGGATAGAAAATGTTTTGTAGAAAATGTGGAGCACCAGTAGCTGGTGATGCAGAATTTTGTCAGGAATGTCAGGCAGAAATTTCAGTAACAAAAGGTTTTAATGCTTTTCCAATGGCATTAGTATCAATGATTGTTTCTGTTGTTGGTCCATCAATGATGAGCTTTATTGTAAAAGAATTTGAAACACTTAAGGATCAGGTTGGAATCAATATTGCCATGCTTGTAATTGGTGCAGTTTGTCTTACATTGGGAATTATTGCTGTAAGTAATGTCGGTGCAATGAAAAAAGCAAAGCTTGGTAAAACAGGTGTAACAATGACACTTGGAATTCTAGCAATTGTATTCAGTTCATTTGTTATAATGAATAATCTTCATCCTATATTCGAATTGATCAAAGAAGGAATGGATCACGGAACTATTCTTTAAGTAGAAATAACCATCAGGAAGAAGCACACTTTAGAGTGAAAATCTCAGAGGTGTGCTTTTTTTTATTTATTTTTTTCAATGTATTCACGCATAGTTAAAAATTCAAAGTCGTGATCTTTTAGATAATTGATTACCCATTCAAGGCGTTTAAGATAGGAACGTCTGAAAAAAGAAAAATACATTTTAAGATAAATAGGCAGCCCTTTTAGACTAGGCAGTTTTGTTGCAGCGATTTCAAAGGGGTGTGCATAAAAAACAAAAGTATCATGTGTATTTACATAATTTTTGAAGAGCTTTTTATACAACCCCCAGTCCATTAAACGAATGTACGATCCGCCACCAATAGGCACCTTTGAAAAAAGTAAATGTGATTTTGGGAGCGCGAATTCAAAGAAATCTTTATTACGATAGATAGCAGAAGAAATTCTCTTAAAACATGTAAGAGAAATTTTCCCACTCTTCATCTGACGACTGTAATTCAAATGAGAACTGTCATATTTAAGTCCAGCTTCCTGAATAATCTTAACAACTTCTTCAGTTATTCCAAAACATGGTGCTCTATATCCGATGACTTTTGTTTCTAATTTTTCCTCAAGGATTTTTTTTGCTGAAATGGTATTTTTTTTAAATTCTTCTAAAGTGATATCAAATGGGGAAGTGTGGTTTAAACCGTGAAGAGCAATCTCATGCCCGTTTTTTGCTGCCTTTTTTAATAAATCCTCAACAACATTAAGCGAAGTTGAAACAGTAAAAAATGTTCCTTTGATGTTGTATTTATCAAGAAGGTCAATGTAAAGAGAAGCATTGTTTTCCATGCTGAACCGTTTGTCGTACTTAATATCAAAAGAAGTCAGACATTGAGCATCATATAATGATTCAACATCCATTGTCATAAATGCGGTTTTCATGGTGACTGTAAATTTCCTTTGTTAAGAATATCTAAGAAGCTTCTAGATAACAAATGCTATAAAACATTTATATCCCTTTTTGCTGGCTTCTTCAAGTTCTAAAGGGCAAGAAAATCGATTTTATAAAAGTGCTAGTGCAAATAAAAAAAAGGTACTAATATGGATTTATGACAGATGATGAACTTGACCAGTATTTCGTAGACACAATTAAGGCTGTGCTGAATTTATTTAAAGAAAGTGCAGATTACGAAAGAAAATATAATGATGAAGCTGCTCAGGATAATATTGAATATTATTACAAGATGATTAGTTCTTTGGAAGACGTTTGTAAGAATGTAAGAACAATTGATGATCTTGATGATTTTAGCGAAGATATCATTACCGATATATTTGACACAATTACTGCTTATGCTGAAGCATTTATAATTTCCGCAGAACCACAACAACGAGAAAAAGATCTGCAGGAATACGAAAAACTTGAGGAATTATTATATGTGTTCTGTGATTCTGACGATGATGACGAAGAATAAATCATATCAGAAATGATGATTTATTGATGATTCTTTTTTATTATACAGATTAAATACAGTGCTAGAATTATAAATATCATAGTAGACTGCAGAAAACAAGATTTCTGCAAGGAGAGATATATGTCCAAAACTAAAGTATGCACTGATGAAAAAAAGTTTATTTTGTTTACATGCATTATTTCTGGAATTCTTGCTATTTTGTATAGCTGGAAAATCATAATTGATCAGGATAGTAATCTTATTGGTTATTTCATAGTAGGACTGAATTTAATTTATATTCCTTTTGCCATTATATTCAAGAAAAAGTGGTTTCACTGGTTCTATCTTGTTTATTGTGTTGTGATTCTTTATGCAGCCTCATTTGAAAAAACTTATTTGTACAATAATTACACAGCCTTATTTATTCTTTGCATTGCAATATCTATTCAGCCTAAAATTAGGTTTCCTGCACTTGTGATTTATTTTATTTCTGTTACTGCACTGTTTTTTATTCAAAGAAATAAAGAGGGGTATGAACTTCATTTGTATCTCATCCATCTTGCACGAAGTGTATGGTATATAGGCATTGTAGAATATGCCCTTAATGATAAATTCCGCAGAAAGAAGCTTGTGCTTTATGAAGATGAACGCAGAATTATCGATCAACTCTGTGAAGGTAAAGTTTATCAGAAAGAGGTTGAAGGTTTTAGTGAAAATACAATATACCGAAAACTTAAAGCTGCAAGAGAACGAAATGGAAATCTTACAAAAGACGAATTAGTTGAAGCATATAGAACTGAAAAAGAAAAAATGAATAAAGAAATACAGGGGTAAACTATTTTCATTTTTCGGAGCTCACGAATAAAATTTGGAGGGAATTTTGGTTTGCTTAAAAATTCCCTCCGATAAACTAGATCTGTTTAATAAGGTTAACCATTTCGATTGCACCAAGAGCGCAGTCGTAACCTTTGTTTCCAGCTTTTGAACCTGCGCGTTCGATAGCCTGTTCAATGTTTTCAGTTGTGATAACGCCAAACATTACTGGAACCCCAGTCTTCATGCTTACCTGTGCAACGCCTTTTGAAACTTCATTACAAACATAGTCGTAGTGAGAAGTTGATCCGCGGATTACAGCTCCAACAGCGATAACAGCATCATACTTTCCGCTTGCTGCAAGCTTGTCACAGATTACAGGAATTTCGAAAGCTCCTGGAACCCATGCTGTTGAAATGTTGTTTTCTTCAACGCCGTGACGAACAAGTCCGTCAACTGCACCGCCAACAAGCTTGTTAACGATGATTTCGTTGAAACGAGAAGCAACGATGGCTACTTTCATGCCTGCTGGGGCAACCAATTTTCCTTCTAAAAGATTCATATATAACCTCCAAAATATTATCCTAAACTCATAAATAAATGCTACCGCGAAAATCTGTCTCATGCTCACATGCTGCGCGGAACAAGGTGTCTGACTCGGTCGCATAGCTCCCTCGCCCGCGCACAATGTGATCAGATCCAGCTTTTCGCTCCCGCATTTATTTATGCACTTGTATGTATTACCGTTATCTATTCATCCCCAGCAGTAAAATTGCTGCTGGAGACAAAATAAATGCACGGCTTACTTAACCTTGATGTTGTTAAAAATGTGGCCCATTTTTTCCTGTTTGGTGCGCAGGTAGAACTGGTCGTATTTTTGTGGCTCGATTTCGATTGGAACGCGCTGGGCTACTTTAAGACCAAAACCGTCAAGACCGTAGATTTTTTCAGGATTGTTTGTTAAAAGTCTCAGGGACTTGATGCCCAGGTCACGGAGAATCTGGGCACCAATCCAGTATTCTCTAAGGTCTGCCTTAAATCCCAGCTTAAGGTTTGCCTCAACCGTGTCGTAACCGTTTTCCTGAAGCATGTAAGTCTTAAGCTTGTTGATAAGACCGATGCCGCGACCTTCCTGACGCATGTAAAGAAGAACACCTTTTCCTTCTTCGTTGATCTGCTTCATAGCCGCATGGAGCTGAGGACCGCAGTCGCAGCGCTGAGAACCAAACACATCGCCTGTAAGACATTCCGAATGAACGCGGCACAGAATGTTTTCGCCGTCACCGATGTCGCCTTTTACCAAAGCTACATGATGCTCTCCGGTAATATCATTTACATAACCGTAAATATCAAATTCCCCAAACTCAGTAGGAAGCTTTGCCTTTGCTTCCTGAACAACGTGCTTGTCGTGAACGCGACAGTAGTCCTGAAGATCTTTGATTGTAATGAACTTCATATTGTATTTTTCTGCAAGTTCCCAAAGGCGTGGAGTCTGCATCATTGTTCCGTCATCTTCCATGATTTCGCAGCAGATACCACATTCTTTAAGACCGGCAAGACGGCACAAATCAACTGTTGCTTCTGTGTGACCGTTACGAACAAGAACGCCGCCTTTTTTTGCAACCAGTGGGAACATATGGCCCGGTCTTCTAAAGTCCTCTGACTTTGCGTTGTCGTCGCTACATGCAATGGCGGTTATGGAACGCTCTTTTGCAGAGATGCCGGTTGTAGTTGATTTGTGGTCAACTGAAACAGTGAAGGCTGTTTCGTGGTTGTCCTGATTTTCTGAGACCATTGGATAAAAGTTTAGGCGGCCGGCAATTTCTGCACTCATTGGTGTACAGATCAATCCCTTTGCGTAAGTAGCGATGAAGTTAAGATTTTCCTGTGTCGCAAATTCTGCAGCACAGATCATGTCGCCTTCGTTTTCGCGGTCAGGGTCGTCACTTACAAGAATGATTTTTCCCTGACGGAGTTCTTCAAGAGCTTCTTCAATTGTGTTGTATTTATATTTGTTTTCCATAAATCGATCTCCTGTTTTAAGTTTTTATTTCAAATTGAATTTTCAAAGCAATGATTTTATAAATTCAAAAATTCCAGAATCTTTCTATCTCTTTTTTCTTGTGCGGAATTTTCATTCCCCCCACAAGAAAAAAATTTCTGAACATATTTTCCGATGATATCATTTTCAAGATTCACACAATCATCGATTTTTTTATCAAGCAAAGTTGTTTCACTGGCAGTGTGTGGAATTACCGACACTGCAAAATCCACATCGCTTACCTTTGCCACAGTAAGACTGATACCGTCAATGGCAATGGAGCCCTTCTCAACTATCAGGTCAAGAATATTCTTAGAGGTGCTGATATAGATCCATGTAGCGTTCCCTTCGTTCTTAACCTTTGAAATTGTTCCCATACCGTCAATGTGTCCGGAAACAATGTGACCACCAAATCTTCCGTCTGCTGCCATTGCCCGTTCAAGGTTTACATAATCGCCTTTACTCAAGGAACCAAGACTTGAACGGCGCAAAGTTTCTGCCATTACGTCTGCAGAAAAGCCTGCATCGTCCATCTGTGTCACAGTAAGACATACGCCGTTAACTGCAATGCTGTCTCCGAGCTTTGTTCCTTCAAGAACTTTTGATGCGGCGATTTTGATAGTACCGGATACACCAGAAAGTTTAACTTCACGAATCTTTCCTTTTTCTTCAATAATTCCTGTAAACATTTAGGTCTCCTGTTTTGAACCGCCGTTGCGGGTATTTCAATCACATGCTGGTGAACCATCACTTGTTGGTTTATCAGCATGTGCTGGTTTACAATCAATTGCGGCAAACTCAACCAGCACGTCGCCGTCAATCATTTTTGTATCCGTAACTTTAAACTTAAAGCTGTCACAAATTTTTTCAATTCCCGTTCCGCCAACAGGCGATTTTGCAAAACCGCCAAAGCACTGTGGGGCAATGTATGCGTAAACCTTGTTTACGATTCCGGCATTAAGTGCACTGAAGTTTATTTCGCCACCTCCTTCGATAAGAACACTGTCCAGTTTTTTTTCTGCAAGGTGGGCCATCAATGCCTTAAGGTCAACTTTGTCGCCGTCAGTGGTAAAAACTTCGATTCCGGCTTTTTGGAGAGAAGCGATTTTGTCAGCGCGGGGGCAGGTATTAATATCAGCGTTTTCTTTACTATCAACTGTGGCGATTCTGGTACAGGCCACGATTGTGGGTATGTCTTTTGCTGTTTTTACGATGTTGCTTTCAAGAGGAATTTTTAGCGACGAGTCACAGATTACGCGGACTGGATTTCTTCCTCCAGCGATGCGGCAGTTGAGCATAGGGTCATCAGCGAGAACAGTTCCGATTCCTGCCATGATGCAGGTGTATTTGTTACGAAGGGAATGTGCATGCTCCCGGGATTTTTCACTGGAGATCCATTTTGATTCACCTGTCTTTGTGGCGATTTTTCCGTCCATTGTCATTGCGTATTTTAATGCAACGAATGGAGTCTTAGTGTTTATGTAATGAAAAAATATTTCGTTGAGTGAATCGCATTCTTCACG
Source organism: Treponema sp. (assembly GCA_018385415.1). Lineage (GTDB taxonomy): Bacteria > Spirochaetota > Spirochaetia > Treponematales > Treponemataceae > Treponema_D. The sequence continues at coordinate 11,210 of JAHAZA010000051.1, forward strand.
GAGAAAGTCTTCGATGACTTCAATTCCGTTTTCTCGAAGCCAGCGAGTTCCTTTTCCGTTAACAAGCGGGTTAGGGTCACGGGAGCCGATTACGACCTTAGAAATTCCCGCTTCTTTAACCGCGTGAATGCATGGTGGCTGTTTTCCAAAATGTGAACATGGTTCAAGAGTAACATAGATTGTAGCACCGGCAGGGTCATTTCCTTTTTCTTTACAATTTTTAATGGCATCCCTTTCTGCATGAAGATCGCCGTAAACATGATGATAACCTTCACCAATTACAGCGCCTTCCTTTACAATCACAGCACCAACAAGAGGATTCGGATTTGTACGGCCCAGTCCCATCTTAGCAAGCTCAATGGCGCGACGCATAAAAATTTCATCACTCAAAATACCAACAGGCATAAAAAAACCCCGCGTTCACAAACAAGCAGGGCGTTCAATGAAACTTGCATTTTCGGCACCGATTCTACTTACCATTACGAAGTGTTTACCACCAGCACCAGAAAAATCTTCTCTCATCCAGACTTTACTGTCGGCCACGGAATTACACCGTATCATGCTCATCGATAATCGACTTGCTCGCTGGCTTCTGCAATGCAGTTACAGCCGGTGAGGAATTTCACCTCGCCCTGAAGAATTATGTATTTATTATATAGAATTTAGTGTGTGAAATTCAATATGAAAAAGATATCTTATCATCCAATCTCAAGATTCTGCACAAACTCTTCAGCAGGCTGTGGGCGTGCAAAATAGAATCCCTGAATTGAGTCGCATGAGAGTTTTGTCAGGAATTGAACCTGTTCTTCTTTTTCAACACCTTCAGCAGTAACTTGCATTCCCAATTCCTTCGAGAGAGAAATTGTGTGTTCAAGAAGACGCTCGCCACCGTAGTTTCCGATGTAGTCCACAAGAGTCTTATCAAGCTTCAATGTATCAAAGTGAATTACGTTCAATGTTGCCAGTGAAGAATATCCTGAACCAAAGTCGTCCATATGCAGAGGGAATCCTGCAAGACGGAAGTTGTTTACGATATCTTTAACTTCATTGTTATCGATAGTTGCTGATTCTGTAATTTCAATGGGCAGGAAGCTTGGAGTCAGATCAAATTCATCAGCAATATTTCTGTAAATATCAACGATATCAAGGTAGTACAAACTTGCTCGAGAAACGTTGATTGAAATTGGAACAATCTGATATCCCTGCATGAGCCATTCTTTTTGTTGTTTACAAACCTGTCTGAAAATATATTCATCAAGCTTGCGGATCATACCATTGTGTTCGTAGATTGGAATAAAGTCCGCAGGTGGTAAAAATTCCCCGTCAGATTTTTTCCAGCGAACAAGTGCTTCGGCTCCAACCATTTTTCCTGTCAATGGATTACATTTTTTCTGATACCAGATTTCAAATGACTGCTGCTTGAGGGCTTCTTCGAATTCATCTTCGATCTTTTTGATTTCCAGCATTTTTGTTGCATCTGCTTCGCTGTAATATGCATAGTTTGATGATGGATTATTTTTAGATTCCAGCTTTGCAGTTTTTGCTTCACTGTAAAGCATTTCAATTTTTTTCTCTGATGTCCATTTTGTAATTCCAAAGTAAGGAATTAACTGAGGAACTTTCATTCTAATTGAGAATGTCAAAAGGTCGATTGTAACTGAGTTAATGAATTGAGTTACATATTTCTGATCATCTGTTGAAAGGAAAATTGCAAACTGATCTGCATTAACATGGCCGATAACATCCTGTTCCCGAAGCTGTTTAAGAACAGTGCGGTAAATACCTTTGATTGTAATGTCACCGGTTTTAATACCGCAGACTTTGTTAACAACCTTAAATGAATGAATATCCATGGCAAGAATATAGCCAGGCATTTTATTCAGTGAAACAGATTCCTTAAAATAGTTATAGTTATGACCGTCAGTTACTGAATCGACGTAAGCGTACTGTTCAAGTTCCTTTTGCTTCTGGAAGCTTATGTCTGCAAAGCCAAGTACAACTGTAAGCTGTCCGTCAGTTGCTGTAAGGCGAACGGCTTTCATTCTGAAAAAGCAGGTACTGCCGTCACGTTCGACTTTAAAATCTTTTACAAAAATATTTTTTGCTGAAAGCTGATGCTTTAAGTTTTCGCGGCTTGCTTCCTGAAGCATTTCGTGCTGCTGGCGTTTAACAACAGTGTTTAAAATGTATTTGCGGATAGCATCATCATATGTTGGATTTGTTTTAAAATAATCGCCGAAGTTTTTTTTGATTGGATCGCTTAAAAGATAAGGCTCAAAGGAATTTTCGTCTATATTTACCAGATATACGCAGTTATAATCTTCACTAAGGATTGCGAGAAGCTGTTCAGATGTGTATTTTTCAGTGTTAGTGGTAACCATACTTTTTTCTTGCTGTAAATATAGAACGGAAAATCTTCCATCCAACCGATAGTCCCACCATATTTTATTGTAAACCCGAAAGGTTTGATTGTCAAATTTTTTGAAATTGTCAAAATAAAAAAAACGAGCGTCTTAACGACGCCCGATCTGGATTTTGCCACGGTAGCAAGAATTAACATACATGGTGATTAACGTAGGATTACACGATATATGTTTGTGGCAAAGCCAATTTATTTACGAATGAAGACTAATACGGAATTATCCTTGTCATTTTTGATTTCAAGAAATTCAGTATCATCCTCGTTAGTAAGCTTTGCAGATGTTGCACCTGTAAGACATTTTAAGAAGTTATCTTCAAATGTCATTGATGCAGGATCACCAGCCATCTTTGTTGAACCAAAGTTGGTGCCAGGTTTAATCTTAGTTCCAGAAATTGTTACATCGCCGAAATAAGAATTTACGCCGGAATATCCGTTTACTGAATAGCTGTTGTCAGACTGCTTTTCAAATGTAATGTCTGAAACAACAAGCTGCTGCTTTTCGCCATTCAATTCAAAGCTGTAAATAATCCATTTTCCGGATAAATCTTTAGCTTCGTTTGAACAGCTTGTAAATGCGATTGTTAGCATTGCGATTACCATAAATAAAAATGTTTTTAATTTCATATTTTGTTCCTCGTGTAAGTACACTAAATAAAGGATGAGTAACAGAAAAGGTTACAGATTTTTTTTATTCAGCGGGTTTTGCTTTTTTTGAGATTTCAACAATAATTTTTGCGGCATTCTGAAGCATACGGCTGATGCGGACTTTGTAGCGTTTTACTCCAGTACCGATTGTTGGTTCTATGGATGTATAGAAGAAGTTTAAGGCATCAACACCGAGATCAAGATTTTTTCTATCTTCATCATCCAGTCGTGCTCTGTCAATTTTTGCAGCGATTGCGGTGAGTTTGTTGTAATCATCACGCCAGCGCTGAATAATTCTTCTTGAGATTGGGGATAAACGACGTCCCCCTTCCATGAATTTTTTCATCAGGTTGCGCTGATATAAACGGTCGAGAATATTAAAAAGAATGACTGCGATGATTACGCCTGCGATATAAATAAAAAGCATATTGCTTACTCCGAAATATAGTATAGTAAATTTTTTCAATAATGCCAAATTTATTTTACAAGGTTGATTTAGATTTCGAAATTCATCTTAACAGTTAAGAAACCTCTTATCTATCTCACATTTTCTTCCCATTGAAAAAAACACAATTACGAAAGATAATATAATCATGAGAAAATCATATTTTTATCGTTTTTCAGCAATTGCAGTTTTAACTGTAATGCTTTCTGGTTGTACATCTTCTCGTGTTCAGAATCTTATTGCCAGTGGTGATGATGTAAGAGCTATTGAACTTCTTGCACCGGAGCTTATTAGAAATCATGACAATAAGCAGCTTGTTCCATTGTTTGATGAAATTTATCCGAAAGCTGTGGAAACACGCCTTCCTACAAAAACAATAAATCAGATTAAAAATGAAAATCTTGGCCCTTATGGTTCTACTACTTCAGCAGCTTTAAAGGCTTGTATAAATGAGATTGGCAACGAAAGACCTCTTACTGATCACAGCGCAATTTCTGCAGTGATTTATCAGGGTGGAAGGGAAATTCGAAAGTTAGATGATCTTTCCAGAATCCAGAATGCAGTTGCGTATATGCCAGCTGCTGTTGGTGGTCCTAAAACCGGTTATACAATGCTGGTTGAAAAATATGTTGAAAAGTTCCCTGTTGAATTGGCTCAGGCTAAAAAAGATATGGGCCAGTTTTATTATGAACTTGCAGAAGCAGGATTTCCTGGAACTACGGTTAGCCGTAAAAAGGAACTTGTAAATTATTACAAGAAGGCCGCTGAATATGATTTTGCATATGCAAATAATAAAAGTCGTTTGCAGCAGCTTTCATATGAAATCGCAATGATTCTTAGAAAAGATGCTGCAACTAAAACACAGCTTACAGAAGCTCTTAATTATTTTAATCTTGCAGAAAATTATAAAGATACAGCAACTCAGATTATTGCTGTTAAATATGAGCTTGCAGAATTATATCGTGCTGATGAAACATATTCAGCTTATGAAAAAGCAGGACAGCTTTATTCTGAATGTGGAACATATAAAAATGCTGCAAATGAAGCACGTCTGTTTGACTTTTATAAATCGATAAAAGGGCTTACTAAAAATTACAGTTATGGAAATATTGCTTTAACATCGGGCAGATTTACAGAAAAGAAATTAACAGAAAATATTTCTGATATTGATGTAAACCAGTCTCGTCTTAGTGCTTCGTTGAAAACTTCTGAAGTTGAAGTTTATACAAATGCATCAGAAAATATTGTTTATCCTGGAGCTGTAATTGCAGGAACTTCAATTCCACAACAGAAATTTTCTTTAATTACTTCCGGGGCAAGAAAACCTTTAGGCTTTAATATTATTGCCGGCAATCATTTACTTAGTCGTGGAGTCATCAGAAATTCTGCACTGGCATCTGACAGCGTGAATATGGTTCATGCTGCGGCAAAGAGTCAGTACCGTTATATGACTCCAGAATGTCAGTATGATTTTAAAACTGTGTATTCGCCAGAAGAATTGCGTATGACAGTTGGTGTTGGGGCAGATGGTGCAAAGCTTGCAGTTTTGGACAACAAATATTGGCGAACAAACCGTTCATATACAGTAGTATCTGTAACTCAAAAATTCTACACAGCAGAGCTTGAAGAACCAAAGCTTGCAATTGATATGTTTGACGGTTCTCAAAAAATTCCTTCTGCAGTAGAAATAGGAAATGTTTCCCCTTATTATATCTCTTCAGTAGACTATGGACGTAAAGCATATTTTGTAATTTGCTCTGAATTACCTTCTGAACAGATAATTGAAGATGTAAAAAAATACAGACCTGGAGATTATTCGAAACCTAACTCAACAGTTACAAGACGATGGGATTTGAATTCAACAATAATCACAGGAATTGAAAACAGTGAAAAAGTTTATCAGATCTTAAGTTTTGAAGATATGTTCTACTGGATTCAGTATGGAAATTATGGAAACTTTGGAGTAGAAGAACTTCCTCCAATTTCATGCAGAATGAAAGCATTAGTTGATGGAAGCTATGCGGTTTTATCATCCAGCACTGTTCAGTTAATTCCAAATCCAGATCCAAGAGCGGCACTTGAAAAAGCAGAACAGGAACGTCTTGAAAAAGAACGGCTTGAGCGTGAAAGACTCGAGAGGGAACGCCTTGAAAGAGCCCAGGCGGCAAATCGCCCGTCATCTGGAAGTTCATCAAATGCCGGAGATTATGGTGACCTGCCTGTAAATATTACAGGAATCAACAGAGGTCAGACAGGAAGCTCTGGTTCTACAGGAACTAATACAAGTACTAACACAGGTGCCGGTACAAGCACAGGTTCATCAGGTACTGCAACATCGCCAATGTACAGCAATCAGTATACATCACTTGTGTTTGTAGGAAAGCTTGGCTACTACCAGTGTGATCGAGTTACTTCAGGCGATGAATGGATTTACTACATTGCTGAAGGTGATATTACAAATTGTGTGGCAAGCTGGGATTCATCACAGTATAGAACGGTTTATGTAAACGGAATTAACATGACCATGAATTCAACTGTTTACAGCTTTAGGGATGTAATCGGAAACAATATAAGTCTTGATATTATTGATGTTAACGGTGAACGAAAACATCATCTGTTAAAGATTTTGAAAAAATAGAAGTAATGAAAATATTTCTTCAGCTTGTGTGCTGGAGACGAAAATGGGACTGACCAAAAAGTTCGTTGCGTAGCGTCATTCCGAACTCGTTTCGGAATCTATGCACTGTATATAGCGTAGATGCTGAATCAAGTTCAGCTTGCCTATACTTATTGGACAGCCCCATTTTTATCAAAGCTTAAGAAGAAGCTTTGCAATTCCGAAGTAAACCAGAAGTGAAAGGGCATCCACAATTGTTGTAATGAAAGGGCTGGCCATTACTGCAGGGTCAAAGCCAAGCTTCTTTGCCAGCAAAGGTAATGTACAACCAACGATTTTTGCAACAATGATTGTACAAGTCATTGTAAGACATACAACCATTGCAACCATTATTGTAACATCTTCATTATGAAGAAGCAGTCTGTCTACCAGCATTACTTTTGCAAAACATACAACGGCGAGAACGAGACCACACAAAAGGGCTGTTCGAATTTCCTTCCATAGGATTGTGCCGATATCGGAGAAATCAAGTTCGCCTAATGACAAAGAACGAATGATTGTTACAGATGACTGAGATCCAGAGTTACCACCAGTATCCATCAGCATTGGAATGAAAGCTGTCAAAACAACAAGTTGAGAAAGTGCACTTTCAAAGTTTGTAATAATCATTCCAGTGAATGTTGCAGACACCATCAAAAGCATAAGCCATCCGATACGATGTTTGAAAAGGTTGAATGGTGAAGCACGAAGATATGTCTTATCAGAAGGGGTCATACCGGCCATGATTTCGATATCTTCTGTTGTTTCATCTTCCAATACTTCGATAGCGTCATCGAATGAAATGATACCGACCATGTTTTCTTCTTTATCAACAACTGGCAGAGCCATGAAGTTATATTTTGAGAACATCTGTGCAACTTCTTCCTGATCGGCATGAGTGTTTACAGAAATGACATTTGTCTTCATCAGATCGTCGATTAAAATTTCATCATCCTTTGCAAGAAGAAGGTCTTTAACTGAAAGTCGTCCTAAAAGCTTTCTGTTCTGTGTTACATAGCAGGTATAGAAAGATTTTTTGTCAGAACCTTTGCGGCGAATCTGATTGATTGCCTGGCCAACAGTTGTTCCAAGTCTCAATGAAACATATTCTGTTGTCATGATTGAGCCGGCGGAATTTTCAGGGTACTGAAGAATCTGATTGATAGCCTTTCTTGTTTCTGCGTCTACATGTGAAAGAATTCGTTCAACAACGTTTGCAGGCATTTCTTCAACGATATCAACAGCTTCGTTTACATACATTTCATCGAGGATTGCTGTAAGTTCCTTATCAGAGAAACCTTTGATAAGCTGCTCCTGAAAGTCACTTTCCATTTCAATGAAAGCATCTGCAGCAATTTTTTTAGGCAAAAGACGGAAAAGTAAAATTCCTGCTTTTTCATCCAGATCCTGGAGAATTGCGGCAACGTCTTCTGGTGCCATTGTTGAGAGAATATCTTTTACCGAAGAATATTTTTTTTCTTCGAGTAACTTGTCTAATGTTTTCTGGAATGTAGCGTTCAAATCTGCCATAGTAAACTCCGTAATAAAAATTGGTTTTAATTAACAAGAGTGCCACAACATCTGAAGAAGTAAAAAATTATTGTGACTATATGGTCAAAGTGTGATCTAGAAATTCATCGCGGGAGGAATCGCATTCAGACTTTGACTGGAATATGAGCTACTGGAACTACCGTCGGGCATATGCTTTCCTCCTTTTTTAAGTGGGATATTTTAGTCCTAAAACTTTTGTAAAAATATTCCATTAGGGGCGTTTTGTCAACTAAAAACGGAGTTTTATTTCTATATTATTAGAGTGCTATAAGATTGTATTAGCACTTAATTTTCATTATACTGTAAACTATGTTCCGTATTTATGTTGAAAGACAGTCTGGTTTCCAGAACGAGGCTGCTCGTATTTTTTCTGAAATCAAAGGTTTTTTGGGCATTTCCAGTGTAACTGGAGTGCGTTATCTCAATCGCTACGATGTAGAAAATATTTCTGAAGGTGTAGCTAAAGCTGCTGTTCTTCGTATTTTCTCTGAACCACAGAGCGATACTGTTTTCTATGACAATATTTCTGTAAAGCCATCAGAAACAGCAATTGTCTGGGAATATCTTCCTGGACAGTACGATCAGCGTTCTGACTCAGCTGAACAGTGTCTTAAACTTTTGCGTGAAAGTCTTGCAAAGACAGTAGAGGTTGGAACTCTTCCTCCACGCGTACGCTGTGCAAAAATGGTTATCCTCAGCGGTAAAGTTGCAGCCAAAGATGTTAAGAAAATTCAGGACTACCTTATTAACCCTGTAGATTCTCGTCTTGCTTCAAAGGAAATTCCAGAGACTCTTGAAATGGTAACAGAAACTCCAGCTGATATTCCAACAGTTGAAGGTTTTATCAAATTCAAGAAACCAGAACTCGAAGCTTATCTTGAACAGATGGGCCTTGCAATGGATCTTGCAGATATAAAATTCCTTCAGGACTACTTTAAAGAAGAAGGACGTGATCCAACAGAAACAGAAATCCGCGTATTGGATACATACTGGTCTGACCACTGTCGTCACACAACATTCTTGACAGAATTGAAAGACATAAAGATTGAAAAAGGTCCATACGAAAAGCTTTTCAAAAAATCTCTCGATAATTACACAGCTATGCGCACTGATTTGTATGCAGGTCGCACAGACAAGCCTGTTACATTGATGGACATGGCAATTATCGGTATGAAATATCTTAAGAAGACTGGCAAGCTTGAAGACATGGAAGTGTCAGAAGAAAACAATGCATGTTCAGTTTACATTGATGTTCACTACACAACAGACAAAAAAGGTCGTGCAATCGACAAGAATTCTTCAAAAGCTACAGAACGCTGGCTCTTGATGTTCAAGAACGAAACACACAACCATCCAACAGAAATCGAACCATTTGGTGGAGCTGCAACTTGTATCGGTGGTGCAATCCGCGACCCACTTTCTGGTCGTTCATGGGTTTACCAGTCAATGCGTATCACAGGGGCTGCAGATCCTACAGTTCCTCTTTCAAAGACTATTAAAGGAAAATTGCCACAGCAGAAAATCGTTCGCGAATCTGCTCAGGGCTTCTCTTCATACGGAAACCAGATTGGTCTTACAACCGGTCAGGTTCAGGAAATCTATCACCCAGGTTATGCTGCAAAACGCATGGAACTTGGTGCTGTAATCGCTGCCGCTCCAGTTGATACTGTAATGCGTGAACGTCCAAGACCAGGAGATATCGTAATTCTTCTTGGCGGCGGAACTGGTCGCGACGGTATTGGTGGGGCTACAGGATCTTCAAAAGTTCACACAACAAAATCTGTTACAACAGCTGCAGCTGAAGTTCAGAAGGGTAATGCGGTAGAAGAAAGAAAGATCCAGCGCTTGTTCAGAAACAAAGATGTATCTCTTATGATCCGCCGCTGTAATGACTTTGGTGCCGGTGGTGTTTCAGTTGCAGTTGGTGAATTGGCTCCAGGACTTGATATTAACCTTGATGCAGTTCCAAAGAAATATGAAGGCTTAAACGGAACAGAGCTTGCTATTTCTGAATCACAGGAACGCATGGCAGTTGTTGTTGCTCCAAAACATGTTCAGAAATTTATCAAAGCTGCAAATGCAGAAAACTTGAATGCAGTTGTAGTTGCTACAGTTACAGATACAAACCGCCTCGTAATGAAATGGCGTGGAAAGACAATTGTTGATATTAACCGCGACTTCCTTGATGCCGCTGGTGCTCATCACGAAGCAAAAGCTGTTATCGAAAGTCCAACAGCTCCAAGCACATCTCCACTTGTTAAACCACTTGATAGCGTTGCAAAGAAGATTTCAAAATCTGCTACTGCAAAAGCTGTTGAAGGCGCATGGCTTGAAAATATGAAGGACCTTGCAGTTTGTTCACAGCGCGGTCTCGGAGAACGCTTCGATGGATCAATCGGTTCATCAACAGTTCTTTTCCCATATGGTGGAAAATATCAGTCAACACCAGAAGCTGGTATGGCTGCAAAAATTCCTGTAATCTCACCTCGTGAAACTTCTACAGTAAGTACAATGGCATATGGATTTGATCCACGGGTAAGCCAGTGGTCACCATGGCATGGTGCTCAGATTGCAGTTCTTTCTTCACTTACAAAATTAACTTGTCTCGGAACAGATCCAACAACAGCACGTCTTTCATTCCAGGAATTCTTTGGTCGTGCGGTTGATACAAAAACCTGGGGTTACCCAGCTGCAGCATTGCTCGGTTCTATCGATGCTCAGGTTGCAATGGGAACAGCTTCAATTGGTGGTAAAGACTCAATGTCCGGAACATTCGAAAAAATCAATGTTCCACATACTTTGGTTTCTTTCGCTGTTGGTCATGAAGAAGTTGAAAATGTTCGTGGTGGTTCATTCAAAAAAGCTGATTCAAACCTTTACCTTGTGCAGACTCCATATTCAGAAGAACTTGCTCCTGACTTTGATGCATTCACAAAGAATGCAAAAGCATTGGTTGAATTAAATAAAGCTGGAAAGATTTCAACAATGTATCCAGTATGCGCCGGTGGTATTGCAGAAGCATTAACAAAGATGGCAATGGGTAACAAAATCGGTTGTGAAATTTCATTTATTCCTGCTTCTATTACAGGCATTAATATTAAAAAGACAACATCTAAAGCTTCAGCAAAATCTTCAAAAGAAGAAATGCTTGCAATTAAACCAGGTTCAGCAATTGACCTATTTACTCCATTGTACGGAACATTCATTGTTGAAACAGATTCAACAATCGAAAATGATCCACGCTTTGCTTCAGGAACAGTTGCAAAGATTGGTAAGACAGTAAAAGATCAGACAATTACAATCCTTGGAAAAACAAAAGCTTCTACAGCAGTTATTAAACTTGAGGCTGCAGAAAAAGCATGGGAAGGAACACTTGCTACAGTATTCCCTCCAGTTTCAAATGCAAAACCACAGGAAGCACTTCCAAAGTTTGCTACAGAAATTCATCGTTCTTTGACAGACGCTCAGAAGAACCCATCATTCAATGCACCACGTCATCATCCACGTGTAATCATTCCTGTGTTCCCTGGAACAAACTGTGAATATGATATGGCTCGTGCATTCAATCTTGCTGGTGCTGATACAAAGATCATCGTATTCAGAAACAATACACCTCAGGCATTGAGCAACTCTCTTGCTGAACTTGAAAAGCAGCTTAAGAAAGCTCAGATCTTTGCATTGGCCGGAGGATTCTCTGCAGGTGACGAACCTGACGGCTCAGGAAAATTCATTGCAAACGTTTTGCGTGAAGGCCGCATTTCTGAACAGGTAATGAACCTTCTTAAAAAACGTAATGGTCTCGTACTTGGTATCTGTAACGGATTCCAGGCATTGATTAAAACAGGACTTGTTCCTTATGGTGAAATCCGTGAACCTTCAAGCGATATGCCAACCTTGACATTCAACCAGGTTGGACGTCACATCAGCCGCGTTGTAAGAACAAGAATGGTTTCTGCAATCAGCCCATGGGCAAACGATCCATCTGTAATTGATTCAAGAATTCACCTTATTCCAGTATCACACGGAGAAGGACGCATTATCGTAAATCCACGTTTTGCAAAGGAATTGTTTGAAAAAGGACAGATCTTTACACAGTACGTTGACGAAAAAGGAAATCCAGCAATTCTTGAACCAGACAATCCAAACGGATCAATGTTCGCAATTGAAGGAATGACAAGCCCAGACGGACATGTACTTGGAAAGATGGGACACAATGAACGTACTGTTGGAACTGGAATGAACGGCTCATCAGTTGATTTGATTAAGAATGTTGCTGAAGATCCATTGTGCAATCCTCATGAAAATTCTTGTCAGAATATTTTTGCTGCCGGCGTAAGATATTTCAAATAATTTCTGAAAAGAAGGGATAATGGTATGAAAAAATTTTTACTTGTACTTGTGGCTTTTATGACTGTAATTTTTACAGGCTGTGCAAATAAAGAAGTAAAAAATGAGTTTGAATGGTACACAGATTATGATGCATGTCTGAAACAGGCAAAAGCAGAAAATAAAAAAGTTTTTCTGATTGTTTCAAGAGATGAATCTGATAATGTCAGTGCAACCCTCAAACAGACTGTATTGTATACTTCTGAGTTTGCAGAAAAATACAGTGGTGAATATTTATTCTGTGAGGTTGACATTTCGCCATCTTTGTTTAAAGCTGCTAAACCACCAAAAGATGCAGATAAAGAAGCAAAGAAAAACTCAAAGAAATTTGAAAAGATTCTTGATGAGAGAATGCGTGTTGTTACAATATACGGAATTCAGAACACACCAACAATTTTCATGCTTTCTCCTGAAGGCTATGTAATCAAGGACTTTACTTATATTCCTTGTGCAAATGTTGGTGAGTTTGATGCATTGCTAAGTACTTACAACGAAGAGATTTCTGGTATGCAGGGCATGATCGAAGAAGTAAAAGCTGCTTCAGGTTTGGAAAAAGTAAGTGCAATTGATGCTTTATATGAAGGTACAAATTCCACATACCGTTATCTCCTTACAGATTTGATGAGAGAAGTTGAAAAGCTGGATAAGAAAAACGAAACTGGTTTAGTTGGAAAATACATAATGGCCATCGCAACCTCAGATGCAATGGATGCGTATATGGCAAGAAAACCAGAAAAAGTTGCTTCTATTTACGAAAAATCAGCAAAGCATAAAATGCTTACAGATGATCAGAAACAGCAGTCATATTATGCAGCCGCTTTTGTTGTAGGAAGTAATACTCCAACTCCAGAAGAAACAAAACAGATTATCAGTTACCTTGAAAAAGCAATTGAAATCAATCCTGAATCAAATATCGGTAAGCATTGTGCTGGACTTCTTGAAACTGTAAAAGAGTTTAAAGTTCGTCAGGACGAAGCAGAAGCCCAGAAGAAAGCTCAAGAAGCTGAAGAAAAAAAGAAGAAGAAAAAAAGTACAGCCGAAGAAGCAGCACCAGTTGAAGAATAAACTGTAATTAGAATTTTAAGATTGCAGAAATCTGAAAATCGAGATAACGAGAAGCGGAACCGATAACGGTTCCGCTTCTTTTATACGGACCATTTACGGAATCGCTTATGTATTCAATTCCTTTAATGTCGGTTGTAAAAAGACCATTCGCTGTAAACTTAATTGCATAAATGGAATTGAAATTATATTGTACAAAAAGATTCGCCTTAAATGCTGAGAATGCCTGACCACCAAGATCAATAAAATATATATTTCTTTGAAGATGAGTATCTCGTGAAATAATATAAACCCATGGAGATACATTTAAATCCAGGGCAAACTGCAGCTTATGATTTGGAGTAATATAACCAATACCAATTCCAATCCAAGTATAATAATCTTCCCGTTCAAGTTTGATTACTTCCTGGCCTGAGAAATCGTGAATATAACGGTTGGGTATATCATCATATCCATAATAGGAAGACTTGTATCCTGAAAGTGCATATCCGTAATATCCGTAACCATTCTTTCCTACCATAGAATAGGTTTCGAAAGAAAAGCCTGCTAAAGGTGCAAGAGTAAGTCCTGTGCAGGGACTAAAGTTGAATCTTGCACTAATATCAATATTAAATCCCTGAGAAAAATTAAGATCGTGTTCAGAATAATTTGTTTTGAGAGATGAATTTCCAGTATGATAAACATAATCCTGCTGCCAGTCAGAGTCATCCATAGAACCAAAATTGTTTGGAATGAAAGCCTTAAATCCTGCATTGATGTGGAAAGCCTTATAAGAGACATCTGCATTAAGACCAGTGTAAAAGGAATTTTTTAAATTCCAGTTTAATAAGCTTAAATAATATTCCTCACCGGTTTTACTATTTTTGTTATATACAAACTCATTCAGTACAGCATTTCGAACACCAAACAAAGGTTCTACTTCGAAAGTAAAACCATTTGTCAGTGAAAAGAATGGAGAGGATAAAAAAAAGCCTGTTAAAAATGCAAGAAATGTTTTTTTCAAATTACTTGTCCGTTTATTATTCTGTTGCTTCTTGATTAAGCGGGTCAGCTCCAAAGATTTTTGCAAGCTGCTTTCTTGTAGAATCCATATCCTTCTGGTATGGAGCTGTGAATGTCATTGCTTCACCGGTTTTTGGATGAGTGAATGTAATCTGATAAGCATGAAGGGCAAGTCGGTTAAGTAACGGACGCTCTTCGTATGTGTCACCGTTGTAGCGTTTTTTAATTTCGCTAAGGCGGATTGGCCTTTGGTTTCCGGAATAGAGCGGGTCACATACGATGCAGAATTTGTTTTCCGCAAGGTGGACACGAATCTGATGTGTGCGTCCAGTTAAAGGACGGGCTTCGATCCAGGTGTAAGGACCGCAAATTCCTATTACTTTAAAATCTGTTACAGATTTTTTGCCCTGTTTTTTATTTACAACAGTACGATGTCTTGCATCTCCGTCAGGTAAAAGTGGGAGGTCGACATGAAGGTCAGTCCACAAAGGTCGTCCGTTAATTAGACAATGGTAGACTTTTTTTACCTCGCGATTCTGGAACAGGAGCGAAAGATTTCTATGTGCGTCTTCATTACGGGCATAAACAACAAGACCTGAAGTATCTTTGTCGATACGATGAACAGCAAAAAGGCGACCAAACTCTTCTTGAGCAAGAAGATCAAGGCGAGGCGCATCTGGATCGTAGCGGTCAGCTGCAATCAAGAGACCTGAACGTTTATTTAAAACTATGATGTCATCGTCAGAATAAAGAACTGTATAATCTGGGTTATTTTTCATAATTAAAATTATACAGAAATTGAATGTTTATTGGTAGATTGCAGGTGAAATTTTAAGAAAGTTCAGCAGCTCTGGTTTACCATCAGGCAAATCTTTGGCATTTGATTTTCTGACACAACGAAGAAGAATGTTCTTTGGTGTGTGACTCATGTCGATAAATTCCATAACGTCAACTTTGTAGCCCCATCGTTCTAGGTAATCTGCACGAAGAGCATCTGTAATTAAGGCAGCTGTTCTTTCACGAAGAAGACCGTGTTTTAAAACAGGTGCAAGAACTGAAGCTTCACTTTCTGCAATTTCTTTTTTGTTCTTTTCAAGCTGCTGGTTAATTTCGTGCTGGCAGCATGGAACGCTAAGAATTGCCTTTGCTTTTTTTTCTACCGCATATTTTAATGCGAAGTCAGTGGCAGTGTCGCAGGCGTGGAGAGTGATTACAATGTCAGGATTGTGTTCAGGTTCAGAATCTGAATATTCAGCAATATTACCGGTTTTAAAAATCAGTCCTTCGCAGCCGAAATCTTTTGCAAGCTTGTTGCAGTGCTCGATTACGTCTTTCTTGAGATCAAGACCAACAATAGTGCAGTCAATTTTTTTTATCTGTGTAAGAAAATAGTGAACGGCGAAAGTAAGATAACTTTTTCCGCAGCCAAAGTCTGCAATCTGAAGTGGATGGCTTTCTGATTTTTTCAGTTCCATAACTGATGGAAGAATGTCATTGATGTATTCGAGAAAGCGGTTGATCTGTTTAAATTTGTCGTAGCGGGAATTTATAACTTTTCCATCTGGTGTCATTACTCCAAGGCTGATTAAAAATGGAACAGGAGTTCCTTCAGCGATGATGTAATTTTTGATTCTGTTATGATTTGTAGGTTGTGGAATTGTTCCGTTTGCAAACTGTGAACGGAAATTACTGTCGTCCTGGTTTGAAAAATATTTTGAGTTTTTTGCATTGTGGGATTTTGAATTACTCGATTCTTGTGAAATCTGATTGAGAGAAATTTTACGTACAATTTTTGAAATCTTTCCTTTGTTATTTGCAAGGATTGTTATTTCTTTATCATCAAAACGTTGAACGCAGTTTTTAAAAGTAGTTCCTGCATGCTGAGTAATAAAATCGTTAAGTTCTGTTTCTGAAAAAGTTTTATGAAAGGCCTGTGTTTCTGTAAAAAACTCTGCAAAGAAAGACTGACCTGTGCTGGAAGAATTTGTCTTTATTCGAATTTTCTTGTATGCTTTACCTAAGAGGTTTTCTACCTCAGTTGATGGCTTTGAAAATGTGACAGAAATTAACATAAATTCATTTTGCCGTTATTAAGAAGAAATTGCAAGGAATTGAAAAGATTTTGAAACGAATAATTTGTTTTCTTCTACTAATATCAGTTGTTTCTGCTTCCATGTTTGCTCAAGAATCAGAGAGTAAAAAGAAAGAAGTTTCTAAATCAGTTAACAATTTTGAAGAAGCTGATGGAGATGAAAATTCCTCTAGTATAAAATATGCTCCACGTGTGAGTGATTATTTTGTTGCCTTTGGTGAAGAAGCATTAATTGAATTGTTCGGAAAAGCCTTTGTTAATTTAAGATCACCACGGCCACAAGGCTTGAATTTTGACAACATAATTTACAGTATTACAAAGCAGCCATATGTATGGGACAAAACATCTTTTGAACAGAATCAGCTTGTTCATCCTTATGCTGGGAATCTTTACTTCAATGCAGCCAGAGCAAACAATCTGGATTTCTGGACAGCGGCTGCGTATACAGCCTGGGGTGCATGGAGCTGGGAAAACATATATGAAAATTCTGTAACATCATGGAATGATTTGATTACAACAACTGCTGCAGGTGTTATTGTGGGTGAGTCATTTCATCGTCTTTCATATGCTGCAGGCACAATCTGGGAGCCGCTTTTGTGGGTAGTAAGTCCAATTGATGGTATTAACAGGTTGCTCAGAGGCGAACGCTATCGTTATACAGCCCCTCAAAACTTAGAAGTGATTTACGCTGCGGAATTTTTGGCAGCCTTTAGTGTTAATGAAAAAATAGCAAGTAATTCAAATGAGTTTATGGCGCTTGCAGAATTCCATCCATATGTCGTTTATCAAAATCCATTTGGGCATAAAACAAAAGAGCCATTTGATCAGTTTACACTTGATGCAATGCTTTTGACCAACCTTTACAATACAATGGGGTATGTTGAAATTAATGGTGCACTTTATTCCTGGCCTTTTTTCTGTAACACTGAATTACCTTCCAGTATCGGTATTAATTTAAATTACAGAGTAAATTATTTTGACAGATTAAATTATTCAACAAATGCAGCAGGAATTTTTTTAAGACAGCAAATTCCATTCAATGAAAATTCTGCTGATATAAACTATTTCTGGTGGAATGTTGAAGCAGATTTTGTATTTCTTGAAACAAGCAAAGTTGATAACATCAATTTCTACAATATTGGGCCTGAAGCAAAACTTGAAATCGGTCTTGAGACTGAACGTATTGCAGTCCGTGCATCAGGTGAGTTTGATTACGTATTCCCACAGAATGTATGGCATAACAAAGATTTTATAGGAGTTGATTTTAAGATCCTGCCTTGGCTGTGTGTTGGTGTTGAAGATTTATTGATTTGTACTGAAGGTGATATTCGGAACTTTACCAGTGTTGGTGTTAAAGTGAGGAAGTGAACTAAATAAGCACTGGTATCAGGACTAAAAAAACTGCGGCTTCCTCCAAATTTCCTCCAATTTCTCACCATCTTCTAAATCCTTACTATTCAATTCATTCAAAATTTACTATTATATGAATTATGAAACATGCAATGCAAAAATTACAGGAAGCTGCTAAAAAGTTCGGACCACTTTGTGTTGGCCTTGATACTGATCCTTCCTACATTCCAGAAAACATCATTAAAAACTATTCGTCAGCTCCAGAAGCTGTTCTTGCTTACAATTTGGCTTTGATTGAAAGAATCAAAAAAGATCGGAGTGCATGCTGCTTTAAGATTCAGGTTGCTTATTATGAAGCAATGGGACTTAAAGGAATGGAAGTTTATGCAAAAACAGTTAAGGCTGTCCGTGATGCAGGCTTTGTTGCCATCAGCGACATTAAGCGCGGTGATATTGCTGCAACTGCCGGTGCTTATGCCCGCGCTCACTTTACAGGCGATTTTGAAACAGACATTATTACAATCAACCCATACATGGGATTTGATACATTAAAACCATTTACAGAATATACAACAGCTGAAAAAGGTTCCAAAGCAATGTTTGTTCTTTTAAGAACATCAAACCCGGGAATGGTTGATATCGAACAGCAGGAATTAAAAGACGGCGGCCGCGTTCTTGACCGTGTTGGTAACGAACTTAACAACATTCTTCAAGAAAGCAAAAAAGAATATGCAGACGAAACATGTTCTCCAGTTGGAGCAGTTGTAGGCTGTACAGAAGAAAGCGATGCCCGATCTCTCCGGGATGCATACCCAGAAATCTTCTTCTTAATTCCAGGCTACGGAGCACAGGGCGGAGCTGCAAAAATCTGCGGCATCCTTCTTGAAAAATGTGGCGGAACAGTAAACTCAAGCCGCGGCATTTTGTGCGCATGGAAAAAAGATCCAAGCCTCGAAGAAAAACGCAGTGCCGGAACACTTACAATGGACGATTTAATCAACGCCAGTGCCAAAGCAGCAATTGATTCAAAGACCGAATTGATGTCGTTCTGATAAGTGATGGTGACTGTTTGATTTGTTATGATGATGGATCAATCAGTTTAATTTATATTTATAAAGTATAATATTGAAGTGATGATAAAAAAGAGTACGGAGTCGGGGTTCGCCTCACAGAAAAATTCTGCACAAGCGAAGAGCGGAAGCCTTTTCTGTGGGACTGTTCCCGACGGGAGTGCTCTTTTTATGTATTAAATACATTTTAGGTTTTATAAAAAGGAGAATTGAAATGAGTGATACAAAAGACTGTCAGGGTAATACAATTCCTGTTTATGCAAAGGGAACTGTTGCAAGTTGTGGTACTGTTTCTGGAGCCGTTCCTGAAAACAGCGTTTATTCACTTAAGGTAAACTTAACTGCAAAGGATAAATCATTTCCAAAACCTGGACAGTTTTACATGATCCGCGCTACAAAGGGAAAGACACTTTTAGGCCGTCCAATCAGTGTGTTCCACTCAGAAATCTCAAAACCAAATAAAGAAAATCCAAAGCTCTCTGACGGGCAAATTGAATTCCTCATTCTTAAAAAAGGAAAGGGAACAGAAGAACTTTGCTCACTTGAAAAATCTGACAGCGTAGATATTCTTGGACCATTGGGAAATATCTTCCCTCGTCCAAAAGCAAAAAAAGCAGGCGATAAAAATTCCAAACCAGAAGTATGTATCATCGGCGGAGGAATCGGCGTTGCTCCTGTTGCAGGCTTTGCAGAAACTCTGGAGGCAAAATCTTACGACTTTTATGCAAGCTTTAAATCAGGAAAGTACGGCCTCAAAAATCTAAAAGCTTCAAAACTCACAGTAACAACAGACGACGGTTCATGGGGCATTAAGGGAATGCTCCCTGCTGCCATTGATGAAAATACAATCAAAGAAAAAGGCTACAAAGTAATTTACGCCTGCGGACCAACCCCAATGCTTTCTTATGTAAAGACAATAGCAGAAAAAGCCGGAGTAAAATGCTGGCTCAGCATGGAATCAAAAATGGCCTGCGGTATGGGCGTTTGCCTTGGATGTACAATTGAAACAACAGAAGGCTACAAACGCTGCTGTAAAGACGGACCTGTATTTGATGGAACAAAATTAATCTTCAATAAACCATCTGCTCCAGCACCACAAGTTCTCGAAGCCCGCAATAACAAAAAAGTAAAACCAGACTTGAGCGTAAAAATTCGAGACGTAGTTTTACCAAATCCTGTAATCGGAAGTTCCGGAACATTTGGCTTTGGCGTTGAATACAAAGATGTTTTCGATGTAAACAAGCTTGGTGGAATTTCCAGCAAAGGACTTACACTTGAACCACGCCAGGGAAACAGCGGAATCAGAATCTGGGAAACACCATCAGGACTTATGAACTCAATCGGACTTCAGAACCCTGGAATCCCACACTTTATTGAACACGAACTTCCTGCAATGTTAAAGCTTAAGCCAGTAACAATTGCAAACCTTTCAGGTTCAACTTTGGAAAGCTATGTAGAAGGAGCAAAGCTTCTTGATAAGACACAGGTGCCTGTTATCGAACTTAACATTTCCTGTCCTAACGTAAGTGCAGGAGGTGCTTCATTTGGAATGAGATGTACAACAGCAGGTGAAATTACACGTGCAATCCGCGCCCTTACAAAAAAGCCTTTGATTGTAAAGCTTACACCTCAGGCAAGTGATGTAGTTGGAGTTGCTCTTGCATGTATCGAAGCCGGTGCTGACGGAATCAGTTTGTGTAACTCGTTCCAGGGTGTTGCAATCGACATCGAAAAAGGCCGCCCGGTCTTTGATAAAGTAAAAGCAGGCTTTGGAGGACCGGCAGTGCGTCCCATTGCAGTCCGTCTTGTTTACGAAGTATGTTCTGCAATCAAACAGCTTCCTAAAGAAAAGCAGGTTCCTGTAGTTGGAATCGGTGGTATTGCAACTTGGGAAGATGCAGTTGAGTTCATTATGGCTGGCGCAACAGCGGTTCAGGT
Organism: Treponema sp.; assembly: GCA_018385415.1. Lineage (GTDB taxonomy): Bacteria > Spirochaetota > Spirochaetia > Treponematales > Treponemataceae > Treponema_D. The sequence continues at coordinate 31,829 of JAHAZA010000051.1, forward strand.
TGGAACAAATACTTTTGCAAATCCAAATACAATGGTTGAGATTGTTGATGGTCTTAAGTCATTTATGGTAAGAAAAGGATTTAAGACAATCGAAGACTTTAGAGGCTGTGCGCTGTAGGTGGAGATTCTACTGTTGATTTAGATTTGTGAAAATTGACGGTAGAAAAGATATGTGATATATTAAAGATAAAGGAAGCGCCCGATTCCGTCGGTCGTCTCCACGGATGCAATAAATAAGCCGCCGAGGGTTCAATCAGGGCGGCTTTATTTTTTTACTCTTTATTATTTTTATAATATGAGAGCAACGCAATAACTGTCATAATCAGCGTAGCAACGCAAGTCACTAACGCAATAATTTCCGAACAAGTCATATGCAAGCCTCCCTTAATCAAATTTCAGCATCAAGCTGATTGAGTACGGGAGACGCCGCCTGGGAATCAGGCACTTCCAATAAATGAATTATAGCACATTTTATGTATAGTATCTATATGTAGAGTGCAATTTTTGGTTTGACGTACCTGTCGGTTTTTGAAATTGAAGGTTTCTGAAAATTGACGGTGGCGGGAAATTGTGATATATTAGAAGAAAGGAAGCGCCCGATATCGTCGGTCGTCTCCACTTGTTTGCAAAGGCTGCCCTGTGCTTGTGGAAAACTTAGGGCGGCTTTATTTTTTACTCTTTATTATTGTTATAATATGAGAGCACTGCTATAACTGTCATAATCAGCGTAGCAACACAAGTTACCAGCGCAATAATTTCTGAACGAGTCATATGCAAGCCTCCCTTAATCAAATTTCAGCACCAAGCTGATTGAGTACGGGAGACGCCGCCTGGGAATCAGGCACTTCCAATAAATGAATTATAACACATTTTTTGTATAGTATCTATATGTAGAGTGTGATTTTTGGTTTGACGTACCTGTCGGTTTTTGAAATTGAAGGTTTCTGAAAATTGACGGTGGCGGGAAATTGTGATATATTAAAAGAAAGGAAGCGCCCGATTCCGTCGGTCGTCTCCACATAAGCTATATAAGCCGCCGTGGGTTCAATCAGGGCGGCTTTATTTTTTACTCTTTATTATTGTTATAATATGAGAGCACTGCAATAACTGTCATAATCAGCGTAGCAACACAAGTTACTGTAGTATTTTTATATTCACCGCAAAAATGCGGTGAATAACCTTTCCAATCTCCGCATATAGCAGAATTCAAAAAATTATGCTTAAATAAAACCATCAAATTCCCTCAAACCAAGGAGACCCAAAACATGAAAAAAGATTTCGGAAAACAGACATGGCTTTACCCGATGCCAGTATTCATCATCGGAACATACGATAAAGACGGAAATGCAGATCTTATGAACGCTGCGTGGGGCGGAATTTTCAACAGCAACCAGATCTGTATCTGCGTGGACAAAAGTCACAAGACAACAAAGAATGTAAAAGAAACAAAAGCCTTTACTGTAAGCATTGCCGACGTAGAAAATCTTACAGCTTGCGATTATGTAGGAATCGTTTCTGCAAATGACACTCCGGACAAAATCGCAAAATCAGGCTTCCATCTTACAAAAAGCAAATTCGTAAATGCACCAGTTGTTGACGAACTTAAAATGGTTCTTGAATGCGAGATGGTAAGCTACAACGAAGAAACAGAACAGCTTATCGGAAACATCATCAATGTTGCAGCCGATGATTCTGTTTTAACAGACGGTAAAATCGATCCTTCAAAGTTCAATCCAATAACTTATGATTCTGTAAATCATAATTACATCGCTTTAGGTTCAGTTGCCGGAAAAGCATTCGATGCCGGAAAGGCGTTGAAATAATTTTCAAAGTGCAAAACAAAATCTCATGATGTGAAAATATAAAGCAATGAAAGAAAAAATTTATAACCTAATTTTTGCATGTCTGTTGATAATATTAAGCATGCTGTTTTTCCCTGTGGGAGTCCTGGCAGAAGTTATTCCGAGTATAAAAATTCTTTTTGTGATTTATTTTATTTTGTATGTTGCAGCAGGATATGTTTATTTCTGGATAAATATTATTGGAGCAAGAAAATATTGGGTTAATGCACTTTTAATAACACTGCTTTTTGTTTTCATTTCATGTCTTGTTCAGAATGTCTGGTTTAATATTAGTGAATCAAAAATTACAGTAATTCACTCTTTGATTAATCTTGCAGTAAGTGAAGGTCTTGCAACTGCAGGATTTTTTGCAGCATATCTGGTTTTGACTATCAGATGCAGGATTGAGAAAAGCTATGACGGCTATTACATTATTGGTCGTTCAACTAAAGTTCGTGTTACAAAGATTACAACTATCATCTTCTGGTTAATGCTTCCTGTTTTTATTTTCTTTGCAGTTTTTTCATGTGCAAGACCAAATGATAGATATATTCCAGGAACTGTTCTATTTTCTATGTTTGCACTTATGTGTATTTTAATGCTCATTACCCAGGCAATTCCAAATGCAAAAGTTAAAAATTCAAAAATCTGGCTTAGAAAAGGTTTTGCTTTTTATGAACATGATTTGAGTGAGTATAAATCATCTTACTGTTCTACAAGCGGTTATTATATTTTGACTTTCAGTGATAAGGAATATAAAATTCCTTCAGAATGTGTTAATCTCGGCTTTCTTCTTAAACTTCTTGAGCAGGTTCACAATCCTTACAATAACGAAGTCAATGTTGAGAAATTAATTTCTTACATAAAGAAAGAAACTAAAAAGCCAGCTGTAAATCTCATTCCTGATACTGAATCAGTACTTGATATTTTTATTTCTAAAATTGGCGGGCTCCCATATTGGGATTTTAAAAAGGAATATCCGGTTGACGAAGATGGCGTTAAGATGCAGCTTCTGTGTCAGCTTAATTTTAGTGAGTGTAAAGTCAAAAATACTGTTTTACCAAAGTCCGGTATCCTTCAGTTTTTCATTTCAGAAAAAGATTCTCTTTATGGTGTGAATTTTGAAGACCAGACAGTTCAGAAAAACTGGCGGGTTGTATATCACGCAAGAATTGATAAAAAATTAACAGCTGACAAAATCAAAAAACTGAATATTAATGAATATGTGGACGAAAATAAAACTCCGATTTTAAAACATTGTGCTCTTAAATTTGTGCAGGCAGAATCTTATTTGCCTTCAAATATTCTTAAGTTTGAAGAGCTTCTTACAAAGGGGGTAGAAAAAGTTTCAAAGACATATTTTAAAGGTTCTGTTTTTGATTTACTTGGTCCGACAAATTTGAATCCTTATGCAGAAAAATTTTACAGAACATTTTCTTGCAATGAAAATTCTATGTTATCTTATCCAGAGTTTTGTCAGGATGATCCACGAGAAAATCTGACTGCTAAAGAAGCAAAGTATTTTGATACTGTCCTCCTTCAGCTTGTTTCTTCTTGTGGTGACAGAAATATTATGAGTTGGGGCGATGGTGGAATTGCGAATTTCTTTATAAACTCAAAAGCATTAAAAGAAAAAGACTTTTCAAAAATTTTATATAACTGGGATTGTTTCTAGGAGACGAAAATGGAAAACGAAAATAAACTTTCAATATTACTGCCGGTTCGCATTGCTATGTTTGCTGTGATTTTCTCTGGTGCATCTATCTTTATGAACAAGTCGCTGGCTGAGCTTTCAAGCTAGTGGTCAATAATTGCAAGTGCCGTAAACATTGTAACGATTTTTCTCATTGTGCTTGTTGCAAAAAATTCCGGTCTTACTTATTGGAAGGTCATCAATTATGAAAAAGGAAAAACAAATGCCTCTCAGATAATTGTAATGACTTTGATTATTCTTGGCGTAGGAATAGCTGGAATGTATCTTGCAGGTCTTATCTGCTATCAGAAAATTCCTTATGCACCTTCAGTGATGATCGCTCCGGTTCCTGTGATTTTTGCAGTTGTAAATTTGCTTGTGCTTCCAGTAACAACTGCGTTTGCAGAAGACGGTCTTTATCTTGGCTGCGGTGTAAATCAGATTCAGAATAAAGCTGTGGCAATTATTGTTCCAGGAATTTTATTTGCCCTTCAGCACAGTTTCATTCCACTTTTGATTGATCCCCTTTTTATGCTTTACAGATTTCTGTCCTTTCTTCCGCTTACAATTTTACTGTGCTGGAATTATCACAAAAACAGAAATCCTCTTCCAATTATGATCGGACATTCTGCAATTGATTTGATGACTGCAGCGCAGATTCTTGCAACTTCAATGATTCCCGGT